>CAJAOB010000169.1 GCA_903941205.1 uncultured Burkholderiales bacterium
GCCGGGCCTCAATGCTCAGGGCAGACACCTGCAGATAGTCGAGCTCGGCAGGCAACTTGAGGTTTTCATAATGAGCGGCGCGCTCGACTTCGGTCTTTTGCAGGTCGATGTAGCCCGAATACTTGGCCACGATCTCGATCTGCTCGATCACGGCGGCCAACATGTCGGTGGGCATATTGGTTTCACGTGAAACAGCCGGATTGGCGCCGGCAGCATCCCCGCCCAGCGCAGGCAGTTCGGCGCTGACAAAGCGGCCGCCGTCCAGCGACATCAGCCCCGCGTAATCCACGTCCGGGCGTCTTAACAAGTCCAGCAGGTTGTATTCGCGCTCTATCGCCTTGCCCAGCACGCGCTCAGACTCCGCCGCAGCCAGGTTGTTTGGATTCACCCACAGCGACCGCAGGCGTTCGGTTTCACGTGAAACAGCGTCCCGCTTGCGGTTAAAGGCGTCCCAGCGCGCGTCATCCACCAGGCCCAGCTCCCTGCCCTTTTCGGTCAGGCGCATGTCGGCGTTGTCTTCGCGCAGCATCAGCCGGTACTCGGCACGGCTGGTGAACATGCGGTAGGGCTCGGTCACGCCCTTGGTGATCAGGTCGTCGACCAGCACGCCCAGGTAGGCTTCGTCGCGGCGCGGCAGCCAGGCCTCCTTGCCCTGGCACTGCAAACCGGCGTTGATGCCGGCAAACATGCCCTGCGCGGCAGCCTCTTCATAACCCGTGGTGCCGTTGATCTGGCCAGCAAAGAACAGCCCGCCGATGGCGCGGGTTTCAAAGCTGCTCTTGAGCGAGCGCGGATCAAAGTAGTCGTACTCGATGGCATAACCGGGCCGCAAAATATGGGCGTTTTCCATGCCCGCCATGGAGCGCACCAGCGCGTACTGAATGTCAAACGGCAGGCTGGTCGAGATGCCGTTGGGGTAAATCTCGTGTGTGGTTAGGCCTTCGGGCTCGAGAAAGATCTGGTGGCTGGTTTTGTCGGCAAAGCGGTTGATCTTGTCTTCGACGCTGGGGCAATAGCGCGGGCCGACGCCGTCGATCTTTCCGGTAAACATAGGGCTGCGGTCAAAACCCGAACGGATGATCTCGTGCGTGCGCTCATTGGTGTGCGTGATCCAGCAAGGCACCTGCCGGGGGTGTTGAATCGCCGCACCCATGAAGCTGAACACAGGCACGCTGGTGCCCTCACCGCCCGGCATGCCGTCGCCGGGCTGCTCGGTGCATTTGGAAAAGTCGATGCTGCGTCCGTCCAGCCGTGGCGGCGTGCCGGTTTTCAGCCGGCCCTGCGGCAGCTTGAGCTCTTTGAGGCGCGCGCTCAGCGACACCGCCGGCGGGTCACCGGCGCGGCCGGCCGCGTAGTTGTTCAGGCCGACATGGATCTTGCCATCGAGAAAAGTCCCGGCCGTCAGCACCACGGTGCGGCTCCTGAACTTGATACCGACCTGCGTGACCGCGCCGACCACGCGCTCGCCCTTGCCATCCGACTCCACCAGCAAGTCATCGACCGCCTGCTGGAACAGCCACAAATTGGGCTGGTTCTCCAGCATCCGGCGAATCGCCGCCTTGTACAAAATGCGGTCGGCCTGGGCCCGCGTGGCACGCACGGCCGGTCCCTTGCTCGAGTTGAGAATGCGAAACTGGATACCGCCTTCGTCGGTGGCCAGCGCCATCGCACCGCCCATCGCATCAACCTCCTTGACCAGATGGCCCTTGCCAATCCCGCCAATCGAGGGGTTGCAACTCATCTGGCCCAGCGTCTCGATGTTGTGGCTGAGCAGCAAGGTCTTGCAGCCCATGCGCGCCGCGGCCAGCGCGGCTTCGGTGCCCGCATGACCACCGCCGACGACGATGACATCAAATTCCTGGGGGTAAAACATGGCGGACCTCTCGCGGTAGGCGGTTAGGTTTGCGGCCCGCAACAAAGGCAGGGCCTGCATGAAAGGCAGTGTGAAGGCAGTATGCGCCGGGCTGCCAGCGCAAGCCCGCACAAAACCCGCATTTTACCGATGGACCCACTTTGAGGCCCACTGGCGAAACAACCCGAGCCCAAGCCTGCGCCTTAGCGAAACCGGACAGGCGCGGCAGTCGAGTTTGTATGATGAAGAGCCTCTTTTGATCGCCAGCAAAGTGCCAGCCAACCCGCCGTCCGACGCCATCCACCGCAAGCCCATGCCCACTGCCGACACCCTCCTCGCGTTTTTTGGCGTCAGCGTGCTGCTGGGCCTGTCACCCGGCCCGGACAATGTTTTCGTGCTGCTGCAATCGGCGCTGCACGGACGACGCGCAGGCCTGTTCGTGGTGCTGGGCTTGTGTACTGGAATCCTGGTTCACACCAGCGCCGTCGCGCTTGGGCTGGCCGCCGTCCTTGTGGCCTCAACCACTGCGTTCACGGCGCTCAAACTGGTCGGCGCCGCCTACCTGGGCTATCTGGCCTGGCAAGCTTTGCGCGCAAGACCAGACGAACCGGATAGCGCACCCGGCGCGTCGGCCTCAGCGGGAGCAACACCCGCCAACGCCGGCACCATGTACCGGCGCGGCATCATCATGAACCTCAGCAACCCGAAGGTAGCGATTTTCTTTCTGGCCTTCCTGCCGCAATTTGTGCAGGTCGGGCCGGGCAGCGTGGCCCTTCAAATCATCTGGCTGGGCGGCGTTTTCATGCTTGCAACGCTGCTCACGTTCGGTGCCATTGCCTGGTTCGCCGCCTCGGCCGGCCAGGCATTCACCCGCTCGCCACGGGCGCAATTGCTGCTCAACCGTCTGGCCGGCTGCATCTTTCTGGGCCTTGCGGCCCGTCTGGTGCTCAATGAGCGCTGACCGCCAGCAGTCGCAAAAACGCCTGGTTGACTCGGTTTGCTCCTTAAATAGGAGCAACTAGCCTTCGCGACCATTGGGGAAATCGCCTCCCGAGCCCGCCATGGAGCGCATCGAGGCTGCTGCGACCGGGCCTGTCAGCCGGGTGTAGACAAACACCCGCATAGTCTGCGCTGCCCATTTTTAAAACCAAGGAGACCTTGTCATGACCCGTGAAGTAGTTGTTGTCAGCGGCGTACGCACCGCCATCGGAACCTTTGGCGGCAGCCTGAAGGACACGCCGCCCACCGAACTGGCCGCACTGGTCGTGCGCGAGTCGCTGGCCCGCGCCCACGTCGAAGGCAAGGACGTCGGCCATGTGGTCTTCGGCCATGTGGTCAACACCGAGCCCAAAGACATGTACCTGTCGCGCGTCGCGGCCATCAACGGCGGCTGCGCCGAAGGCACGCCGGCTTTCAACGTCAACCGCCTGTGCGGCTCGGGCTTGCAAGCCATCGTCAACGCCAGCCAGAGCATCTTGCTCGGTGACGCCGACATCGCCATTGGTGGCGGCGCCGAAAACATGAGCCGCGCGCCCTACGCCAGCCTGGCCACGCGTTTTGGCGCCCGCATGGGCGACAGCAAGATGATCGACATGATGGTCGGCGCGCTGCATGACCCGTTTCACAACATCCACATGGGCGTGACTGCCGAGAACATCGCCGCCAAATGGGGCATCACGCGGGCCGACCAGGACGCGCTGGCCGTTGAAAGCCATAACCGCGCCCAACGCGCCGTCGAAGGCGGGCGCTTCAAGGACCAGATCGTGCCGGTCATGCTCAAAAGCCGCAAGGGCGAGGTCGCTTACGACACCGACGAGCATTACCGGGCGAACTGCACGCTCGACGACATGAGCAAGCTCAAGCCGGTGTTCATCAAGGAAAACGGCTCTGTCACCGCCGGCAATGCCTCGGGCATCAACGACGCGGCCGCGGCCGTGCTGCTGATGGAAGCGGCCACCGCCAAGGCGCGCGGCCTCAAGCCGCTGGCCCGTCTGGTGGCGTACGCCCACGCCGGCGTCGACCCGAAATACATGGGCATAGGCCCGGTGCCAGCCACGCAACTGGCCCTGAAAAAAGCCGGCCTGACGGTCAAGGATCTGGACGTGATCGAGGCCAACGAGGCCTTCGCCGCCCAAGCCTGCGCCGTCACACGCGACCTCGGCCTGGACCCGGCCAAGGTCAACCCCAACGGCTCCGGCATCTCGCTGGGCCACCCGATTGGCGCCACCGGCGCGCTGATCACTGTCAAGGCGATTCACGAGCTGCAACGCATTGAAGGCCGCTACGCGCTGGTCACCATGTGCATTGGCGGCGGCCAGGGCATTGCCGCGATTTTCGAGCGAGTGTAAAAGCGACTACAGGGCGACTTCGGGGCCGCTGCGCCAGCGGCGTCGGTGCAGCTACTTGCGCACCGCCGGCACCTCGAGTGGCAGGCCTTCGCCGCGCCACATCAGGTAAAGGCTGAGCTGGCGCGCCTCCAGAGCGCCCCAGGCAAACGGCTCGGCCCGCACGCCGACAAGGCAGCTGCGCAGGCGCCGTTCCAGCGAACCCACGCCCTGCCACTCCAGCCGGTACACGGGGTAGCCGTTGGGCTGACCCTGGCTGAGGATGTCGGTGAACAGGCGCCGGCCCTGGTTCTGGTCGTGGCAATTGGCGCAGGACAGGTTCAGCTGGCCCTGGCGCTGCAAAAACAGGCGCTCACCCTGCTGCCAGTGCTGGCGCGCCGGGCCGTCAATGGTCACGCGCAAGGACTGCCCCCGCGAGGCCTGGCTCACATGCAGCGAGAGCGCCAGCAAATCGTCTGACTCCCAGGCCAGCTCGGGGCCTTGCTGGCGCCGGGTGCGGCACTGGCGAATGCGGTCTTCGAGGTTGAGCAACTCGCCGCTCTTGACGTCAATGGCCGGATAACGCGTGGCCACGCCGCGCATGCTTTGCTGCACCTCACCGTGGCAGCTCTGACAGCTCTTGCCAGCCGGCCCCTGCGGCTCGCGCCAACGCTGCTCGCCGCGCCCCAGCCAGAGCTGGGCCGGATTGCCAAACTCGTCGGCCTGCAAGGCGCGCACATCGGCACCGGCAAAAGCCAGTCCCGAGCGGACCTGCGCCAAGGGCAAATGCCGGGTCTGGGCCCATGCCGTCGAGCCGGCAGCCAGCACAAATTGGGCAAATACCGCAAATACCGCAAATAGCCCGGTTGGCACCAAGGGGGCAAGCAGCGCAAGAAGCCCGACCCGCGAACAAGGCGGGCGCAGGCACGCAAGATGCGGCCTGCGAATCATGACTCCGGCCGGGCCAGCTCCCCGGACGCGGGCAATTGGCCGATCCGGCCCATCCGGCCCAGCGGGCGCGAGGCGGGCGGCAGCACTTTAATGGCCTGGCGCAGCTCACCGGCCACACCCTGGTCATCGACCCAGCGCACCCACAGCTCGCCGGACTCGACCGCGCGAAAGAAAAACTCGAACAGCGGGTTGCCCGCAATGCCCGAAGACGGTTCAACCTTGAAGACCTGCTGGCCGCCGTAATCGCAGGTCAGCCAGACGATCACGTTGCGGGCGATCAGGCGGCCGCGCAAATCCTGCAAATAGCCGCTGTCCATCGGGTGTTGAATCAGCAGCCTGGCCTTGACCACGTCGCCATGGGCGATGCTGGTGGGAAGTTGCATGCGGGCGTTGCTCATGTCAGGAGCCGTCCACACAAGCGGACTCGGTGACGATGACGTCCTGGCTCTGGTAGCGAAAACTGCCGTCAGACAAGCGCGCCAGCGCCACCACCTTTTGCGAGCCCGCCAACCGGACGCGGGCGCTGACCTCGGCCCTGCCCGACCAGGGACCGAGATGAAACACCGCCATTTGCGTGGCCGGGTTACGCTGCGACAGCAGGTAAATATGCGTGACATGGGCGGTAGGCGTCATCGGGCTTTGCACCTGCACCGTGACCGGCACCAAGTAGCCGTTGTCCGCCAGGATGGGCAGCACCAGCCTGACGTCTTGCGCCAGCGCGCTGGCGCCCTGTAGCAGCGGCGCCAGCATGTCGGGCAGGCTGAGCAACTGGCCTGAAACCATGCGCTGGGCCTGCGCCGATGACCCCGGCCAGAGCGGCAAGACCGGCAGCGCCGCCAGCCCCAGCAGGCCGCGCACCAGCCGCTGCAGCCCGCGCCGGCGCAGTGGGTCGGTGGCCTGGGGCTGTGGCAAGGCCCGCCACCTCATGGCCGGACCGGCGCGCCGGGCTCGCTGCGCGTGTTGGCCAGCAAATAAGCCACGATGTCTTCCAGCCCCTGCGCGCTGAGCACGGTCTGACCAGCGTAGGCGCTGGCCACGCGCTGCAAGCCCTGGGTGCTGAAATAAGCCGGCATGACAGTGGCCGGATTGAGCGTGCGCGGATCGGCGATGCGCTGGCGAATCTGCTCGGCGCTGGCGCGTTCGGCCAGCCCAGCCAGGGGCGGCCCGATCTCGCCGCCGGCCGCCATGCCCGGCACCGTGTGGCACAAAATGCAGCCGCTGTCCTGGCGGTTGGCCAGCAAGGCCCGGCCCCGCTCGACGCTGCCCGTCACCGTTGCCGATGCGACAGCGCTGGCCGGCAGGCGCTCTTGCGACAGCGCTGGTAGCGCGCACAGGCCGACCAGCCAGAGCGAGCCCAGGGTCCGCGCGCCACCACTCAGCTTCATGCGCGCGCCAGGCTCAGTCCGTGGTTCTTCAGCGGCAAAGAGCGGATGCGTTTGCCCGAAGCGGCAAAAATCGCATTGGCCAGCGCCGGCGCCAGTGGCGCCTGCGCGGGTTCACCCACGCCGCCCCAGAAGCCGCCGGACGGCGCAATGACCGCCACCACCTTGGGCATTTCATTGAGGCGCATGAGCCGGTAATCGTGAAAGTTCGACTGCTCGATGCGACCGTCCTTGACGGTCATCTCGCCCCAGAAAATCGCACTCAGACCGTGAACCACGCTGCCCTGAATCTGCGCCTCGATGTTGTCGGGATTGACCGCATAACCCGGGTCAATGCCCATGACCACGCGGTGAATCCTGACCTCGCTCTTGGCGTTGACCGAGACCTCGCAGACGCAAGCCGTGTAACTGCCGTAGCCTTCGGTTTCTGCAATGCCGCGAAACACGCCCGGCGGCAGCGCACCGCCCCAGTTGGCAGCCTTGGCCACGGCCTCCAGAATGCCGCGGTCACGTGCGGCCTTGGGGCCGAGCATGTTCAGGCGAAAGGCCAGCGGGTCCTTGCCGGCGGCATGCGCCAGTTCGTCGACAAAACACTCGCGCATGTACGGGTTTTGCGAATGCCCCACGGTGCGCCAAAAACCCACCGGCACATTGGTATTGCGCTGCGCGTAGTCCACCAGGCTGTTCGGAATGTCGTAAGGATGGTCCTGGAACGCCGCGACCGCCTGACCGTCCACACCCTTGGGCAGCGGCAGCTTGAGCAAGGTGGCCAGAATCGACGGCGCGCTGACGCGGATGTGCAGCGCCTCGACCTTGCCGCTGGCGTCCATCGCCGCCTTGAAGCGCACCAAACTGGCGGGCCGGTACAGGTCGTGTTGCGTGTCTTCCTCGCGCGACCAGATCATCTTGACCGGCTTGCCAGCCATGGCCTTGGCGATCATGACACCCTGGCGCGTGAAGTCCTGCGGGCTCTTGCGGCCCAGGCCACCGCCGAGCTGCATGGGATGAACCATCACCTTGTCCTGCGTCACGCCGGCGGTGGCGGCTGCCACGGCCAGCGTCGCTTCGGGATTCTGCGTCGAGGTCCAGACTTCGAGCTTGTCGCCTTGCAGCCAGGCGGTGCAGACCATCGGCTCCATGGTGGCATGGGCCAGGTAGGGGGTGAAGTACTCGGCCTCGTAAACCTTGCTCGCGCCAGCCAGCGCCTGGGGCGTGTTGCCATCGTTGCGGGCCACGGCCAGCTCGGACTGCGTCATGCCGCCCTGAAAGTTCGCCATGATGGCGGCGCTGCTCAGGCTGCCATGCTCGCCGGTGTCCCAGTCGATCGCCACTTCGCGCAGCGCCTCCTTGGCGCGCCACCAGTTGTCGGCCACCACCGCCACAAACTCGCCAAGGTTCAGCACCTTGACGATGCCGCGCCGGTTTTCAACCTTGGACGAATCCATGGTCTTGACGCGGCCGTTGAACACCGGGCAAGCCGCCACTGCGGCATACAACATGCCGGGCAATTGGGCGTCAATACCGTAGCGAATCTGCCCGGTCACGATGGCCGGAATGTCCACGCGCGGGATCGGCTTGCCGATGATCTTCCAGTCCTTCGGGTCCTTGAGCTTGACTTCCTTGGGCGCCTCGAGCAGCGCGGCCGACGCCGCCAGCTTGCCGTAGCTCAGCGAGCGCTTGCTGGCCAGATGATGGACCCGGCCCAGCGCGGTGCTGCACTCGCTGGCCGGCACGCCCCAGCTTTGCGCGGCCGCGGCCACCAGCATATGGCGCGCGGTGCCGCCGGCCTGGCGCAGATACGCCTGGGAGTTACGGATGGTGCGGCTGCCGACTGTGGCCATGTCGCCATACACCCGCTTTTGCCGCAGGTTGTCGTGCGCGGTGGCGTATTCGACACGGACTTTCTTCCAGTCGGCGTCCAGCTCCTCGGCCACCAGCATGGGCGCAGAGGTACGGCTGCCCTGGCCCATCTCGGTGCGGGCGTAGCGAATCACGATGGTCTCGTCGGGCTGAATCTCGATCCAGGCATTGAGCCGGGGCGTGTCGGCGGCGCCGGCGCGCTCGGGCAGGTAAAAGCCCAGGCTCAGGCCGGCCGCGGCGGTGGCGGAAACCTTCAGGAAATGACGGCGGTCCAGGGCCGCAGCGGTGTGGGGCGTTTTCATGCGCGCACCCCTTTGGCGGCCACCGCATGAATCGCCTTGCGAATGCGGGCGTAAGTGCCGCAGCGGCAGATATTGGTCATGACCGCGTCAATGTCTTCGTCGCTGGGCTTGGGCTTTTTCTTGAGCAGCGCAACAGCCGCCAGAATCTGTCCGCCCTGGCAGTAGCCGCATTGCGGCACCTGGTGCTCGACCCAGGCCTGCTGCACCGCATGCAGCTTGCCCTTGCTGGCCAGGCCCTCGATCGTCATCACCTGCTGACCGGCCGCAGCCGACACCGGGTAAGAACACGAACGCACCGGCTCGCCATTGAGCAAGACCGTGCAGGCGCCGCACTGGGCCACGCCACAGCCGAACTTGGGACCTTTGATGTCCAGCTCGTCGCGCAAGGCCCAGAGCAGAGGCATGTCCGGCTCGACGTCGAGCTGGTGCGCTTTTCCGTTGACGCTGAGTTTCATGAAACGCTTTCAGTGGTTGACAAAACCAAGACCGTAAGTCGATGTCCGGGGCAAGGCAAGAGGGCTTTACCGGATGCTGCTTGAAAAAACCGCAGACCCGACACGCCGGCGACAGCGCCCGGCCGCACCGGGGCAGAGCGCGCTGGTATAACTCGCACGCCAGGGCCGCCCGCGCCCTGAAGCCACCACCCCCCAAGGAAGCCCGATGCAAATCCCCAGCCTGCAAGCCCTCGTCAGCCCTGAAGAATGGCAGCTGCGCTGCGATCTGGCCGCCTGCTACCGGCTGGCCGCGCTTTACGGCTGGAGCGATCTGGTCTTCACGCACATCAGCGCCAAGCTGCCCGAGTCGGTGTCTGGAGCGGGCCAGCATCACTTCCTGATCAACCCCTACGGCCTGATGTTCGACGAGATCACGGCCTCCAGCCTGGTCAAGGTCGACGCGCAATGCCAGAAAGTGATTGACTCGCCCTTCCCGGTCAACCCGGCGGGCTTCGTGATTCACAACGCGGTGCATGAAGCCCGCCCTGACGCCGTCTGCGTGTTGCACACGCACACGCGCGCCGGCGTGGCGGTGAGCGCGCAAAAAGCCGGGGTCTTGCCAATCAGCCAGCAATCGACCTTTGTGATGGCGTCGCTGGCCTACCATGACTACGAGGGCGTGGCCTTCAGGCCCGACGAAAAGCCGCGCCTGCAAGCCGACCTGGGCGAGGCGCACTTTTTAATGTTGCGCAACCACGGCTTGCTGGTGGTGGGCAAGTCCATCGCCGACGCGTTCCTGAGCATGTACACCTTCGAGAACACCTGCCGCATCCAGATCGACGCGCAAGCCGGCGGCGCCGAGCTGACGACGGTGAATCCGGCCATCATGCGCGGCGTGGCCGAAGCCCTGCGCGTGCAAACCGGCGGCCTGGGCGGCGCCTTTGCCTGGCCGGCACTGATCCGCAAGCTGGACCGGCTGGACCCGGGCTACGCGAGCTGATCGGCAGCCGGCCCCGGCAGCGCTGACGCCACCTCGCCCCCCAGCGCCTGATGCTGCGGTTCGCCATGCCCTGCTTGGGGCGCGGGCGGATGCGCCGAACGGCCAATACCGGCCGCACTGACGCCCGCGGCAAACCAATGCCGCGAGGTGACCTCAATCACGCTGGCGGCCCGCTCAAGCATGTCCGCAACCAGGTCGCCGCGGGTGCGTGCGCGCAGGCGGTTGAGCAGCAAAAGCTCTGCCAGCCGGCTCAGGCAACGGCGCTCGGACTGCGCCTGGTCGGCTTCATGAACAGCCTCAGCCTTGAAAAATGACAGTGCGTTGAAAGGAGTGAGCTGGGCTGGCATCTCAGACACGCGCCTTGCGAGTCATGAAAAGGCCCACAGCACGGGTGCCGTGGGCGACAGGCCGGGCATAACAAAGCGGATTACACATGGGTTGAATGTCCTGAGGTTCTGAAGATTGCGGCAAGGCCCGCGCCGGCTGAAAGCCTGGCAAGCCGAAAGAAAAATCGGGCCCTCTTGATCCAGGAAAGGTTGTGGCGCCTGGTCAGGCCATGGTCCAAAAAGGTCGGCCTGAAGCGCGCTGTCCCTTCCTCGATACAGCCAGCCCAAGATGCTAAAGGCCCGAACCCGATCGCTTCATCAGGACTTCGCCCACGGGCGTGTAGGACCCGTCCGATCTCGCTCCAGCCAGGCAGCTGTTGCCTCCGGCTCACAGGCCTTTGCTGAAAAGCGCTAGCATTCGCTCTTACCCGCTACGTGCCGCGGCAACCGACTTTCTCCCAGCTCCTTTGCCGCGAGCGATTCGAAGGCCCAAGGCGTTCATTTTCTTGCAGGCTCCTTTCATTCTCCGATCACAGAAACCAATCCCATGAAGCTCTACTACTCCCCCGGCGCCTGCTCCTTGTCGCCGCACATCGCTTTGCATGAAGCAGGTCTGGCTTTCACAGCCGAGCTCGCCAGCACCAAAACCCATCTGCTCAAGGACGGCACCGATTTCTACAGCATCAACCCGCTGGGCTATGTACCGCTGCTCGAGCTCGACGACGGCACGCGCCTCGCAGAAGGCCCGGCCATCGTGCAGTACATCGCCGACCAGGCGCCCGAAAAAAACCTCGCACCGGCCAACGGCACGCTGGCGCGCTACCAGATGCAGTCGCTGCTCAACTTCATCGGCACCGAACTGCACAAGGGCTTCGGGCCACTGTTCAACCCGGCCACGCCAGCCGACTACAAGCCCGCAGTCGTCGAGCGACTGCTCAAGCGTCTGGCCTGGATCGACGGCCAGCTGGCGGGCAAGTCCTACCTGATGGGCGAGCAGTTCACTGTGGCTGACGCTTATCTGTTCACCGTGACCGGCTGGGCGGGCCTGGTCAAGGTCGACATCTCCGGGCTGGCGAACATTGCCGCCTTCCGCGCGCGCGTGGCCGCACGGCCGGCCGTTCAAGCGGCCATGAAGGCCGAAGGCTTGATCCGCTGACCGCGTAGCCAAAGCCGCTGCGGCCAGGCACAAGAACTTACGCCTCTTGCTTGCCCGGCAGGCAAATCCGGCGTTGACTGCGGCGCCACCAGTGCGAACATGCACTGGCGTCGGCTGACTCACTCGCATTGCGCCATGAGCGCGGCGGCAAGCGCGGCGGGATAACCCGCTGCAATTGCCGCGCGCCCTGGCGAGCCGCCGGAGTCTGCCATGCCGACCACCGCTTCTTGTTCACTTCCCGTTCACTTTTACCGGCGGGGGTTTTCGAAAGCCGCCGCGACCCCGCTCCGCCTTTGCCTTACCAAGCCCCACACCATGACCACCTTGTTTGACTCCCTCCAGGCCGGCGAGCTGCAACTCGCCAACCGCATCGTGATGGCGCCGCTGACACGCAACCGCGCGCCAGACGCCATCCCTACGCCGCTCATGGCCGAGTACTACACGCAGCGCGCCAGCGCCGGCCTGCTGATCACCGAAGCCACCGCGATCAGCCAGCAAGGCCAGGGCTATGCCGACGTGCCGGGCTTGTACGGCAGCGAACAGCTTGACGGCTGGAAGCCGGTCACGCGCGCCGTGCATGCGGCCGGCGGCAAGATCGTCGTTCAGCTCTGGCATGTGGGCCGGGTGTCCCACCGCGACTTGCAACCCGGCCATGCCGCACCAGTGGCGCCCTCGGCCATCGCCGCCAAGACCAAGACCGTGCTCATGAAAGACGGTGCCCCGGTTTTTGTCGACACCTCCGAGCCGCGCGCGCTCGAAGCCCAGGAGCTTCCCGGCATCGTCCACACCTTCCAGGCCGCGGCCCGCAATGCCGTGGAAACCGCCGGCTTTGACGGTGTGGAAATTCATGCGGCCAACGGCTACTTGCTCGACCAGTTCCTCAAAAACAGCAGCAACCAACGCAGCGACGATTACGGCGGCAGCATCGAAAACCGCGCCCGCCTGACGCTCGAAGTCACCCGCGCCGTGGCCGATGCGGTTGGCGGCGGTCGCACCGGCATTCGCCTGTCCCCGGTCACGCCGGCCAACGATGTGCATGACGCGGATCCGCAGCCCCTGTTCGAGTACCTGCTGCGCGAACTGGCCACGCTGAACCTGGCTTATGTGCATGTGATTGAAGGGGCGACGGGCGGGCCGCGCGAACTGCCGGACCGGCCTTTTGACTACGCAGCGCTCAGGCGCGCCTACCGCATGGCGGGCGGGCGCGGCGCATGGATGGTCAACAACGGCTATGACGAGGCACTGGCCGAACACGCCCTGGCCCACGGCGCAGACCTGGTGGCCTTTGGCAAGGCCTTCATCGCCAACCCGGACCTGGTGCGCCGGCTGCGCGAAAAAGCGCCCCTGAACACCCCAGACCAAAGTACCTTCTACGGCGGTGGCGCCAAGGGTTACACCGACTACCCGGCGCTGGCCCCGGCCAGCGTCTAGGCGCCGCTGGCAGCAGGGGCGACCGGCCGGGCTTGTCGGCCAGGTCCATGAACCCGGTCCATGAGCCCGGCCTGTCTGGCCGGGTTCATGTCACCCGCGTATTCGTGTCACCCGCTTACTCGGCCCCCACGCCAATCGGCGCGGGCGCGGTCAGCACGATGCGGCTAAAAAGCCGGTCGTACAAGGGATCACGCACACCGCCGGCCATGGGGTCGCGGTCC
>CAJAOB010000170.1 GCA_903941205.1 uncultured Burkholderiales bacterium
AAGCGCAGTCACACCGGTTTCGGTGATGGTCGGCACGTCCGGGTGAAACGCCAGCCGGTTGCTGCCCGACACCGCCAGCGGTTTGAGTGTGCCGCCGTCAATCTGGCCACGCGCGGTGGGCGAGAGGTCAAAGAACAGGTCAACGCGGCCGCCCAGCAAGTCCTGGTAGGCGGCCTGCGCGCCCCGGTAAGGCACATGAACCAGTTCCACGCCGGCCAGATTCCAGAGCGCGGCCGCCAGCACATGCTGGCCCGAGCCGTTGCCGCCGGAGGCATAGGTCAGCTTGCGCGGATTGGCCTTGGCATAAGCCACCAGTTCCTTGAGGCTGTTGACGGGCAGGTCCTTGCGCGCCACCAGCGTGTAGCTGTAGGCCACCGCCAGGCCGACGGGTTCGAAGTCGCGCAGGCTGTCATACGGCAGGTTGCGGTACAGGCCCGGGTTGATGGCCAGGTTGGACACCGAGCCGACCAGCAGCGTGTAGCCGTCAGGCGCGGCCTTGGCCACGGCGTCGGTGCCGACCAGCGTGCCCGAACCGGGCCGGTTCTCGACCACGACGGGCTGCCCCAGCGACTTGGCCAGGCGGTCAGACAGCAGGCGCCCGACAAAGTCAAAACCGCCCCCCGGCGGCTGCGGCACAACGACCTTCAAGGCCTTGGTCGGGTAAGCCTGTGCGCTGGCGCCCTGGTGCAAGGTGCCCAGCGCCAGCAGGCTCAAAGCCAGTGCAGCCTGCGCGACATGCTTGAGTGTCTGAATCTTCATCGGTCCTGTCTCCTCGGGTTTGTTTTTTTGGCAGCGCTCAACGCTCAAGCGGTCCGCCCGCCAGCCAGCGCGCCCCGCGCTGGTAGAGCGCCTCGACTTGCGCGCCCTTGAGCATGGGCATGTCGAGCTTGACCGTGTAGCCGATGCGTGTCTGGATGTAGGCCAGATGCCGGTAGCCCTCGGGAAAGCCGGCCAGCGCCTGCTGATCCAGCCTGAGCGTCGCCGTGGAATCGACCGGGTCGATGCGGTCTTTTTCGTAAATCGGCTGGCGATGCAGCAGTTTCCACTGGCCCTCGTGGCGGGTCACAAAGTCGTAAAAGCGGCCGGTGCAGACCACGTCGCATAGCACCGGGCCATCGGCGCCCTCGACCATGCCGCGCTGGGAGATCGTCATCTTGGTCTGGCAAATGGCGCGTTCGCCAGCCACCTCGACCGCCGAGCCACCCAGGAAATGCAGGATGCTCACGCCCTTGTCCCAGCCCTCACGGGTGACCCGGATGAAGTCTTTGAAAGGCCCCTGGAACCAGGTCGCCATCATCACGCCTTCGGGGTGCCAGACGGTGGCAAAGCGCGCCCAGTCGCCGGCGTCACGCCAAAGCGCCCAGCGCTCCACCATCTGGCGAATCTCAAGCTCGTGGCGCATGTCGTCGGTCATGGGGTTTCCTGTTGGGCTGTGAGCGTGGCGGCTTCAGGGGCACCCGACAGGCTGTGGTAATCGACCTGATGACGCGCGATGCGCAGGTCGGCGAGTTCGTTCTTGACGCGGTGATGCTCGGGATGAACGGCATAGCCGTCCAGCGCTGCCTGCGATTCGAATTCGGAGTACAGAACCACGTCGCAGGCGTAGTCCACACCGCTTGAATCGACCCCTATTTCCAGGTGCAGCAAACCCGGAATGCGCCCGCGCAGCGAATGAAAACTGCGTTGCAGCCGGGCGATGCCCTCGGCCTTGTCAGAGGCGCTTTGGCCGCGCACGTTCCACATGACGATGTGCTTGATCAATCAGGGCTCCTGGCAGTCTGGGTTGAAATATTCAGGCCGCCGGAAAGCCGGCTTTCTGCGGCCACAGGTTGTTGAACGCATGCACCATGGTGCTGGCGTACAGGCCGGCGCAGTGAAAGGGCTCGGCAGCCAGCCAGGCATGGGCGGCGGCGCGCGACTCAAAATCGATCGCCAGCAGGCTGCCGATCATGCTGCTGCCGTCGTCCGCCACCAGCGGCCCGGCAAAAGCAATGCGATCGGCCACGCCGGCAAGGTAGGCCTTGTGCTCCGGCCGCACGCGCTGGCGCAGCTCGCCGGCGCCTGGTTTGTCCAACAATACAAAGGTATAAATCATGGTGTTTTCTCTTGGAGGTAAATATAGGGGGCGGCGACATTTTCAAAAAGGCGGCTGCTGCAAATGACTTTTTCGCGCCGCGGAAGAAAGCACCCGAAGCGCTGGCCCCGGCAGTTACCATTCGTGCCAGAACCGAGGCAAGCGCATGGCGCAGAAAGACAAACGACTTGGACCGCTGGACTGAAATTGAGCTGTTTGTGCAGGTTGCCGAAATGGGCAGCCTGAGCCGCGCCGCCGAAGCCCTGGACTTGTCCAATGCCGCGGCGAGCCGGCATTTGTCGGCGCTCGAGGAACGGCTGGGCGCGCGGCTCGTGGAGCGCAACACGCGGCGCCTGTACCTGACCGACACCGGACGCGAGTTCTTCAGCCGCGCCAAGACCATCGTGGCCGATCTCAAGGACGCCGAGTCGGCCGTCAACGCCACCGCCCTGAACCCGACCGGCACGCTGCGCATCACCGCCTCGCTGTCGTTTGCCATGCACCATGTAGCGCCCTTGCTGCGCGAGTACACAGAGCGCTACCCGAATGTGCAGGTGCATGTCGAAGCGGCCAACCGTTACATGGACATCATTGACAACAACATTGACGTGGCTATTCGCACCCGAGAATTTGAGCCGGACTCCAACATCACGATTCGCCGGGTGGCAGAAACCCGGCGCCTGATGGCCGCTTCGCCGGGCTATCTGGCGGCACACGGTGTACCCAAGTCGCTGGACGAGTTGCAGCAGCACAAGTTGCTGATCTACACCTTTGCCAACAACCCGAACGAGCTGCGTTTTAGCCGCGGGGGCGAAGTGCGCGTGGTTCAGGTGTCGGGTCTGCTGGAGTCAAACGACGGGCAGATCCTGCGCGCCGCCGCGCTCGACGGCATGGGCATTTTGGTGCAGCCCACCTACATCTTGTATGAGGACATCGTGGCCGGACGGCTGGTGCCGGTGCTCGACGACTGGGATTTGCCGCGCCTGAACATCAACCTGGCTTACCCGAGCCGCAAGCATTTGTCGGCCAAAGTCCGCACCTTCATTGATTTCATGGTCGAACACTTTGACCGCATGGACTACCAGCGCAAGTGGACCAGCCGGTTTGATGGGGCCTGAATTCGCTGCGCTGTTTCGACGGTTTGTTGCTGGTCTGAGAGCGGTCAATGGGGTGGGGCCGGCTGCCTCATGCTGGCGTTGCAGAAATCGGCTGCCGGCCCCACCCCATTGACCTTGGGCTTGTGCTTGAACACCGCTGCCCCGGAATCGACCTGCGGGTTGAATTAACACTTCCGCCAAGCCATTGAACCAGGCCTGCAAGCACCCCCTCCCCGACTTTCAGTCCGTCAAATCAAGCACCAGCCGTTTGCGCGGGGCCCTGCCGGCGAGGGCCGATTTCTGGTACCCCAGCATGAGGCCAGC
>CAJAOB010000171.1 GCA_903941205.1 uncultured Burkholderiales bacterium
CGAGGCGCCGACCGAGCCCTTGGCCGGAATGCAGGGCAGCAGGCCGGCATTGAACAGCGCCAGCAGCGCGTCGACGATCTCGGGGCGGATGCCCGAGTGGCCGCGCGCCAGGCTGATCGCCTTGGTCGCCAGCACCAGCCGTACCACCGGCGCGGCCAGCGACTCGCCGGTGCCAACGCTGTGCGAGAGCACCAGGTTGCGCTGCAGCTCGGCGAGGTGGTTCGTGGCAATGCGCGTGCTGGCGAGCTTGCCAAAGCCGGTGTTGATGCCGTAGACGACCTGGTCGCTCTCGACGATGGCCTTGACCACGGCCTGCGCACGCGCCATGCCGGGTCGCACGGGAGGCGCCAGCGCCAGGCGCATGCCACCGGCCTGAATGCGCCGCAAGGCGTTCAGGCCGACGGCCCCGGGCTCCAGAATCAGCTCGGGGCGGGCCGTGGTGTCGGCAGCGTCAGCGGTAGAGGCATCAGGGGTCATGAAAGCTGTCTATACAGGTAGCTTGAAGCCACGCGGGGGTCGGTGCATCACCAAGAAAGGCTCGGTGGCCTAGCTGGAGGTCGGGTTGCCGTCGGCGCGAAAGCGGCTGCCGAGCCGGTAGCGCGAGGCCGGATGCAGGCAGCGCACCACGGTGACCGGTACGCCCCGTGTCCAGGTGCGGCGCGTCAGCAGCAGGCAGGGTTCGGTGGTCGGCATGGCCAGGCGTTCGGCCTGTTCGCCGCTGGGTAAAACCGCGTCCACCAAATGCTCGATCTGATCGAAAGGCACGTAGCGCACCAGGTATTCACTGGGCGGCATGGCGGCCAGGTCCTGGTTCAAAAAGTCGGGCACCGCCCGCGGGTTGACGTAGCGGTCTTCGAGTTGCACCGGCAGGCCGTCTTCATGGTGCAGGCACAGGCTGTGAAACACCGACTCGCCGCTGCGCAGGTCCAGCCAGGCGGCGACATCGGGCGAGACGGCGATGCGTTCGGCGCTGAGCAACTGGTAGCGGTAGTCATGGCCGCGCGCCCGGATATCGCTCTGGATGTTGGCGATTTGCAGCAGCGTGGACTGCGACTTGCCTTCAGCCACAAAGCTGCCGACGCCGGCCTGGCGCACCACGCGCCCCTGCTCCACCAAGTCCCGCAGGGCGCGGTTGGCCGTCATGCGCGAAATGCCGAATTGCGCCACCAGCTCATGCTCGGAGGGCAGGCGATGGCCCGCGGGCCAGGAGCCGTCCTGAATCTTGCGCGTGATGAACTCCTTGACCTGCTCATAGAGGGCCAGGGCCGGGGCTGCAGCGCTCCTGCGGTCCGCCGGGGCGGCTTGGCGAAGGGGAAGGGAACTCATGCGGTCTTTGGCGGGGGCGTTGAGGTCAAGCGTCGGTGTTCAGGGAAAGTTATTCAATGATCGGCTGAGGCCATGGATTCGGCCCGGATCTCTTCGGTCAGGCGCGCCTTGAGCGCCATGAACTCCGGCGAGGTTTTGATCGTGTAGTGGCGCGGATGCGGGAAATCCACCGCGATCTCGGTCTTGATGCGGCCCGGGCGGGCGCTGAAAACAGCGACCCGGTTGGCCATGAAAATCGCTTCGTCAATATCGTGCGTCACAAACAGCACGGTTTTACGGGCCGACTCCCAGATGCCCAGCAGCAGTTCCTGCATCAGCACGCGAGTCTGGTTGTCGAGTGCGCCAAAGGGCTCGTCGAGCAGCAGGATCTTGGGGTCGTTGGCCAGCGCGCGGGCAATCGCCGTGCGTTGCTGCATGCCGCCCGAGAGCTGCTTGGGGAAATGGTTTTCAAAGCCACGCAGGCCGACCTTGGCGATGAAATAGTCGCTGCGCTCTTTTTGCGCCGCCTCGCTCATGCCGCGCTCGCGCAAGCCAAAGCGGATATTCTGGACAACGTTCAGCCATGGAAACAGCGTGTAGCTCTGAAACACCACGCCGCGGTCGGCGCCCGGGCCTTCGATGCTCTGGCCGTCAAGCATGACCTCGCCGCTGCTCGGGAAATCGAGCCCGGCGACGATGCGCAGCAGCGTCGACTTGCCGCAGCCCGAGGGGCCCAGGATGGTGACGAAGTCGTTTTCCCGAACCTCGAAGTCCACCGGCTGCAAGGCTTGGGTCTGCTGGCCGCGCGTGCCGTGAAAGGTGCGCGAGACAGCGCGAATCGACAGCTGCGGGTTCACAGGGTGCTCCAGGCGAAAACACGGCGATTGAGCAGTTTGAACAGCAGGTCGCAGACCAGGCCGATGATGCCGATGATGATGATCCCGAAGATGATTTGACCGGTGTTGAGCAAGGCCTGGCTGTCGGTGATCATGTGGCCGATGCCCGAGGACGAGCCGATCAGCTCGGCCACGATGACGTAAGTCCAGGCCCAGCCGAGCACCAGCCGCAGGGTTTCGGCAATGCCGGGCGCAGCGCCCGGAATAAGCACCCGCTGAACAATGCCGCGGCTGCTCGCGCCCAGCGTGTAGGCGGCTTCGACCAGATCACGCCGCGCGCCGCCGACGATGACGGCCACCATCAACACGATCTGGAACACCGAGCCGATGAAGATGACGAGCAGCTTTTGCGCTTCGCCCAGGCCGGCCCAGAGAATCAACAGCGGAATGAAGGCCGAGGCCGGCAGGTAGCGGCAAAAAGACACAAAAGGCTCGAAAAAAGCCTCGATGGGCTTGTAGGCGCCCATGGCAACGCCCAAGGGCACGGCCACCACGGCAGCCATGGCAAAACCGCCGAACACACGCCAGACGGTCATGCCGATGTCATGGTGAAAGCCGAATTCGGTGAACAGCAGCCAGCCTTCCCGGACCATGGTGACCGGGCTGGCCAAGAAGGTGGGCGAGACATAGCCGCCCAGGGTGAAAAAGGCCCAAACCAGCACGAAGAGCACAAAAAAACCGACACCCAGCATCCAGCGCGCACGTGCGCTGACAGGCTCGAGCGGCGCGAAAGCGTTCGGCCGGCGCTGCCGCGCGGGCGCTTGCGCGAGCGCACTTGTCAGCTTGACGGGCTGAGCGATGGTGGATGTCGGTTCCATGCGCCTGGGCGCTTACTTGATGAAGCTGGCGTCGAAGGTGACGGCCAGGTCGGCCGGGGCTTTGCGAATCACGCCGGTCTCGAGCAGGATGGGCACCGAATCCTTCATGAACTGCGTCAACTCACCGGCAAAGAACTTCTGGTTTGCCGCTTTGTCTTGCCAGCGCAGGTAGGCTGATGACTTGGCGAACTGCTCGCCGGTTTGCTTGACCGCTGCGCCCATGATCTCGTTGGCTTTGGCCGGGTCGGCCTTGAGCAGTTCGATGGCTTCGAAATACGAGTTGGTGAGCGCCTGCGCAGCCTTGGGATTGGCCTTGAGCCAGTTGGGCGCGCAACCCACGGTGTCCATGACCATGGGGTAATCCAGCGTGGTCGCCAGAATCTTGCCGGCTTGCGGGTTGTTGCGAACCAGCGAGAGGTAAGGCTCGTAGGTCATGGCAGCATCGTTTTGGCCGGCCACAAAAGCCTGCGCTGCCGGCTGCGGCTCGAGCGACACCAGCTTGACGTCCTTGATCGTCATGCCGTTCTTGTTGAGCATCCAGGCCAGGCTGAAGTAAGGCGCTGTGCCGGGCGCGCTCACGCCCACAGCCTTGCCCTTGAGGTCGGCAAAGCTCTTGATGTCATTGCGCACGGCCAGGCCGTCCCCGCCAAAGGACTTGTCCATCAGGAAGATCTGTACGATGGGAACGCCGTTGGCATTCCAGGCCACATAGGTCTCAACAGTGGTGGCGGCGCATTGGATCGCATCAGCTGCCAAGGCCAGATGACGGTCCTTTTGCGGAATCATCTTGAGTTCCACATTCAGCCCGTTTTTCTTGAAGATGCCCGCCTTGTCGGCCAGCGTCAGCGGCGCAAAACCGGTCCAGCCGGACATGCCAAGTGCCAGTTTGGTCTCTTGCGCTGCGGCGGGTGCGCTCAGGCCCGCCATGCAGGCACTGAAGATCACCAGTGCGCTTGCTTTCTTTAAATTGTTCATGCCCATCACGTACTCCGGTCGGTTAGGTAGTTGATTAACTTCCAGGAAGCGGATTGCGGCCTGGCGAGTCGATTTTGCCGGCGAAGGCAAAGCTGTATATACAGGCTAACCCTGATCAGGTTGCACGCCAAGAGAAGGTGTATCGAGGCGCCACGAGAAGCTTGAAAAAGCCTGTTGTTGGGCTTTGTCCATCCAAATTCCGGCGGGCGTTGCTGTCTATACAAGTTTGTTTGGAGACTTCGCCGGAGCAGCAATTCCCGGGCCACCAGGTCACCAGTTTGCTTTGTCCTGCGCTTTCCCGGGCCCGGCCTGTCGGGCTGCGCGGGTGAGCCGCCGCCCGTCCCCGGAAATCCCTGCTGCAAGGCGGCAAGCAGGGCCGCCTTACACTGCGCCCATGTCTGTTTTCGAGTTGCACACCCCCCAGACCGATGCCGGTCTTCGCCGCCCCTTTGTGCGGGTGGCGGTGGTGATGCGCCGCGAGCGCATTGACAACCGCTGGCAGCCCTGGCGCTGGAGCCTGTCCGAAATCATTCCCCACGAAGACGGTTTTGGCAGCGCGCCGCGCCTGCTGCTCAAGGACGACACAGAAGAGCGCTGGCTGCATCCGGGCTTTCGGGTCGAGCTGTTTTCCGACGACGCCGAGGGCTACCACCTGAACCTGACGACCCCGCAACCCTGCTTCTGGGTGGTCTGGCGCATGGAAGAAGAACCGGCCACGGCCGAGGAATGCATCGCCGTGCCGCAAACCGTCACCCTGAGCTACCACGATGCCGGCCGCTGGCTGGACGCGCAGGAAACCGTCGAGCAGGTGCCCGCGCCGCTGGAGGTTCTGCTCTGGCTGCAGACTTTCGTCGACAGCCACCAGGTCGAGGTGTTCAAGCGCCGCAAGCGCCCGGAAAGCTTCAAGTCCTTGCAGGACCGTTTCGGCAATCCAGCCCGCGTCAGCACTGAAAAGCCCGGCGGGCCGCGCCATGGTGGATAAAGCCGACCGGCCCGACGGCTTTCTGAGCCGCTGGGCCAGGCGCAAGAACGATGCGCTGCAGGGCAAGCCGCTGGACGAGCCGCTGCCGGCCCGCGCCGGCCCGCCGGTGGTCGCGGGCGCGGCCGTGCCCGGGTCTGCCGCGCCGCTGGCGGCCAGGACACCGGGCACGAGCGAGTCGAGCGCGGACCAGGCGCGAGCCTCGGACCCGGCCGCCGAGCCCGCAAAAGCGCTGTCGCTGGACGATGTGCGCGACTTGACCCATGACTCCGATTTCAAGCCCTTCATGAGCCGTGGCGTCGAGCCCGGCGTGCGCAACGCCGCCATGAAAAAGCTCTTTGCCGACCCGCACTTCAATGTGATGGACCGGCTGGACATCTACATCGACGATTACTCGCTGCCCGACCCGTTGCCCGCGGCCATGCTGCGCCAGATGGCCAGCGCCAAGTTCCTCAAGCTCTTTGACGAGGAAGAGGAGGGTGACGCGGACGGTGACAAGGGCAAGGAAAGCCGGCACGCGCCCGCTGCCGCGTCGGCGCCAGACGCCTGCGTGGCGCGGGAAAGCGCGCATACCCTTTCCGATGATTCACTGGCACAGTCAGGCCCGGTTGCGCTCGAGCCCGCCGACCCGACGGCCTTGCGCGCGACACAGACCCCCGATAGCCAGCCGGAAGCGCCCACGCCTTCCGGCGCCCGCCAGGAAAACCATGCCCACATTGATTTGCGACTGCAACCAGACCATGCCGCTGAAGACCCAGAGCCTGGGCGAGGCGCTGCATGAAGATCTGACGCTGCATTCGGCCCTGTGCCGCCGTGAGGCCGGCGCTTTCCAAAAAGCCATTCAGTCCGGCGACGACGTGCTGGTTGCCTGCACCCAGGAAAAGCGCCTCTTTGCCGAACTGGGCGAGCAGACGGTGGGCGCCGTGTCGCCCATCAAGTTCGTCAACATCCGCGAGACCGGCGGCTGGAGCCGCGACGCGGCCAGCGCCAGTCCCAAAATCGCCGCGCTGCTGGCCGCGGCGCACCTGCCCGAGCCCGAGCCGGTCGCCACTGTCACCTACAAAAGCACCGGCCGCCTGCTCATCGTCGGCCCGCTGGACCAGGCCGAGCAGGCCGCCGCCCTGCTGTCGGACACGCTCAGCGTGACGATTTTTGCGCAGGGCGTGGCCGGCAATGCGCCCGCGCCCGCGCAAGAGCGCCAGTACCCGGTCATCAGTGGGCAGTCGCTCAAGCTCACGGGCTGGCTGGGGGCTTTCGAGCTGAAGTGGAACAAGACCAACCCGATTGACCTGGACCTGTGCACGCGTTGCAATGCCTGCGTGCTGGCCTGCCCCGAGGACGCGATTGACCTGAGCTACCAGGTGGACAGTGCCAAATGCGATTCGAAGCGCGCCTGCGTGGCGGTTTGCAAGGTCGCCGGGGCGATTGACTTTGGCCGCGCCCCCGAAGCGCTGAGCGAGGCCTTTGATCTCGTGCTCGACCTGGGTGCCAAGCCTTTGATCACGCTGCCTGCGCCGCCGCAAGGCTACTTTGCGCTGCCGGGTTTCATGGGCCTGGCCACGCCGGGCTTGCTACCCGCGGTGGTCAAGCTGCGCGACTTGGTGGGCGAGTTTGAAAAGCCCAAATTCTTTGCCTACAAGCAAAAAATCTGCGCCCACAGCCGCAACGAAACCGTGGGCTGCAATGCCTGCGTGGACATCTGTTCGGCCGGCGCCATCAGCAGCGAGAAAGAGCGTCAACAAATCAAGGTCAACCCGAATTTGTGCGTGGGCTGCGGCGCCTGTACCACGGTCTGCCCGACCGGCGCGCTGACCTACGCCTACCCGCGCGCCAGCGAGCAGGGTGTGCGCCTGAAAACCTTGTTGGCCACTTATGCCAAGGCCGGCGGGCGCGATGCGAGTTTGCTGTTTCACAGCCAAGGCAAGGGACAAAAAACGGTCGAAGCGCTGGGCCGCGCCGCGCAACTCGGCATGGCTCAGGGCGTGCCCGCCAGCATGATTCCGCAGGCCCTGTGGCACACCGCCAGCGTCGGCCTTGATCTGTGGCTCAGCGCCGTGGCCCTGGGGGCGCGGCAGGTGGCCGTGCTGGTGACCGACGAGGAAGCGCCTGCTTACCTGGCGGGGCTGAGCGCCCAGATGCAGGTGGCCCAGGCTGTTCTCGCGGGGCTGGGTTACGGCGGCGTGCATTTTCATCTGGTGCAGGCGCCAGAAAGCCTGAGCGCGCAGGCGCTGGCCGCGCTGGACGCCAGCTTGCAGGCGATTGCCGGGGCCGGGGCCGCCGGCCCGGCCGTCGCTGCGCGCTTTGCTGTGGCGCAAGAAAAGCGCAGCACGCTGGACATGGCGATCGACCATCTGATGAGCCATGCACCCGCCGCGCTGCCTGAAACCATTGAGCTGTCGGCGGCTTCGCCCTTTGGCAGCCTGCTGGTCGACAAAGACAGCTGCACGCTGTGCCTGAGCTGCGTCAGCGCCTGCCCGGCCAGCGCCTTGCAAGACAACCCCGAGCGGCCGCAGCTCAAGTTCATTGAAAAAAACTGCGTTCAGTGCGGCTTGTGCGTCACCACCTGCCCGGAAGACGCGATCACGCTGCTGCCGCGCCTGTTGCTGACGCCCGAGCGCAAAGAAGCGCGCGTGCTCAACGAGACCCAGCCCTATGCCTGCATCCGCTGCGCCAAGCCTTTTGGCACGCTCAAGGCCATCGAAGCCATGCTGGGCAAGCTGGCCGGCCATGCCATGTTTCAGGGCGCTGCGGCTGACCGCCTGAAGATGTGCGGCGACTGCCGGGTCATCGACATTTACTCGGCGGACAACGAGATCAAGATCACCGACATTCGTTGATCCCTTTGTGAACTGAACAGAAAAGCAATCGCATGCAGCCAGCCATCCTTGTGCCGTCCACCCTGGACGAAGAAACCGCCCGGGCCGAAATCTATGGCTTGCTGGCGGCCCTGTTTTACGCGGCGCCCACGCCCGAGATGCTCGCCAACCTGCGCCTGGCCGTGACCGAAGCACCGGCCGCCGGCGCTTTGCTCGAAGGCAGCTGGGGCGAGCTCGTGGCGGCTGCGCGCGTGCTGTCGGCGCAGGAGATTGCCGACGAGTACGACGCCTTGTTCGGCGGCGTCGGCAAGCCCGAGGTGTATTTGTTTGGCTCGCATTACCTGAGCGGTTTCCTCAATGAAAAGCCGCTGGCGGCCCTGCGCGGCGATCTGGCCGAACTCGGTCTCGCGCGGGGCGACAGCATGTCCGAGACCGAGGACCACTACGCCTATGTCTGCGAGGTCATGCGCTACCTGATCGCGGGCGACGATGTGGCCGTGGCCAACCTGACCCGGCAGCGCGAGTTCTTCACGCGGCACCTGCAATCCTGGGCCTCGCTGATGTGCGAAGCCATCGAGCGCCATCCCAAGGCACGCTTTTACAAATGCCTGGCCAGTTTTGCGCAAGCCTTCACCAGTGTCGAGTCGCAAGGCTTTGACATGCTCGGCTGACGCGGTGGCGCTTGGGCCGCCAGCGATGGCAAACGGGGTTCGGGCGCTGACAGACCCGAAAGGCCGGAATGCCGGGGGTATTTCCCGGTGGCCGTGGTCTTGGGCTTCCTTCCGAAATTGATAAGCGTGCCTAGCGTTTTCCCTTAAGACACGGTCATTTACGGGTATCTCGCGTTGCTGTCGCAGGGTCAGTATCGTAGGATGGCTATGAAATCGAATTCCTAGCTTTACAGTGGAGAAATCATGCAGGACAGCACTTCCAAACCTTCGCGCCGGGGTTTCTTTATGGGCGCAGCGGCAACAAGCGCTGCCGCCGCGGCCATCGTGGCCCTGCCCGGGGTGCCGCAGGCACCCGCTGTGAAGGCTGAGCCCAAGCCCGCGCCTGCCCGTGGTGGAGGCTACAGCTTGTCCGAGCACGTCAAACACTATTACAAGACCACCCTGGTCTGAAACCCCCTGATTTCCGGCTGGCCTATTTCAACTTTCACGGAGAGCCCATGCTGCTCACGAAAAAATCCCAAGATGTCCGAGGCGCCGCCCATGGCGCGGGTTCTGCACGCTTTGTGCAAAGCCTCTCCCGCGGCCTGAGCAATGCCCTGCCCACCATGGACCGCCGCGCCTTCCTGCGCCGTTCGGGTCTGGGCGTCGGTGTTGGTCTGGCGGCCACGCAACTCAGCCTGGTCAAAAAGGCCAATGCGGCCGCCCCTGGCGCTGCCGGCGACGGCAGTGGCAAGATTGAAGTCAAGCGCACGGTCTGCACCCACTGCTCGGTAGGTTGTGCGGTTGATGCGGTCGTTGAAAACGGCATCTGGGTGCGCCAGGAGCCGGTGTTCGACTCACCGATCAACCTCGGCGCGCACTGTGCCAAAGGTTCCGCCCTGCGCGAGCACGGTCACGGCGAGTTCCGCCTGCGCTATCCGATGAAGCTGGTCAACGGCAAGTACCAGCGCATCAGCTGGGACGTCGCCCTCCAGGAAATCAGCGACCGCATGCTCGAGCTGCGCAAGACCAGCGGCCCGGACTCGGTGTACTGGGTGGGTTCGTCCAAACACAACAACGAGCAGGCCTACCTGCTGCGCAAGTTCGTCAGCTTCTGGGGCACCAACAACACGGACCACCAGGCCCGCATCTGCCACTCCACGACCGTTGCCGGCGTGGCCAACACATGGGGCTACGGCGCCATGACCAATTCGTACAACGACATGCAAAACAGCAAGGCGGCGCTGTACATCGGCTCGAACGCCGCTGAAGCGCATCCGGTGAGCATGCTCCACATGCTGCATGCCAAGGAGACCGGCTGCAAGATGATCGTGGTCGATCCGCGCTTCACGCGCACGGCGGCCAGGGCAGACCACCACATCCGCATCCGCTCGGGCTCGGACATTCCCTTCCTTTTCGGCATGCTGTACCACATCTTCAAGAACGGCTGGGAAGACAAGAAGTACATCAACGACCGCGTCTACGGCATGGAAAAGGTCAAAGAAGACGTGATGGCCAAGTGGACGCCGGACAAGGTCGAAGAGGCCTGCGGCGTGCCCGAGGCTCAGGTTTACATGGCCGCCGAAATGATGGCCAAGAACCGTCCCTCGACCATCGTCTGGTGCATGGGTCAGACCCAGCACACCATTGGCAACGCCATGGTGCGCGCTTCCTGCATCATGCAACTGGCGCTGGGTAACGTCGGCGTGTCGGGCGGCGGCACCAATATTTTCCGCGGTCATGACAACGTGCAGGGCGCGACTGACGTTGGTCCGAACCCGGATTCGCTGCCCGGCTACTACGGTCTGGTAGAAGGCTCCTGGAAGCACTTTGCCAAGGTCTGGGGTGTCGACTTCGAATGGATCAAGGGTCGTTACGCCTCACCCGCCATGATGGGCAAACCCGGCATCACGGTGTCGCGCTGGATTGACGGCGTGCTGGAGAAAAACGAGCTGATCGATCAGGACTCCAACCTCAAGGCCTGCGTGTTCTGGGGCCATGCGCCGAACTCGCAATCCCGCGGTCTTGAGATGAAGCGGGCCATGGACAAGCTGGACTTGCTTGTCGTGATTGACCCCGACCCGTCGGCCACGGCCGCCATGGCCGCCATGCCGGGCAAGCCCGAAGACCTGAACCCGAACCGCGCGGTCTACCTCCTGCCGGCTGCTACGCAGTTTGAAACGACGGGCTCCGTGACAGCGTCGAACCGCTCCATCCAGTGGCGCGAAAAGGTTATCGAGCCGCTGTGGGAGAGCCGCTCCGATCACATGATCATGCACCAGCTGGCCGAGAAGTTTGGTTTTGCCAAAGAGCTCTCCAAGAACTTCAAGATGCAAAAGGTCAAGGGCATGGACGAGCCCGTGCCCGAGGACATCCTGCGCGAAATCAACAAGTCAGTCTGGACCATCGGCTACACCGGCCAAAGCCCCGAGCGACTGAAAGCGCACATGCGCAACATGCACGTGTTTGACGTCAAGACGCTCAAGTCCAAAGGCGGCAAAGACAAGGAAACCGGCTACGACTTCGGCAACGATTACTTCGGTCTGCCCTGGCCCTGCTACGGCACTGCCGAACTCAAGCACCCCGGCTCACCCAACCTGTACGACACCTCCAGGCACGTCATGGAAGGCGGCGGTAACTTCCGCGCCAACTTCGGCGTCGAGCGCGAAGGCAAGAGCTTGCTGGCTGAAGACGGCTCGCACTCCAAGGGCGCCGACATCACCACCGGTTACCCGGAGCTTGACCATATCCTGCTTAAAAAGCTCGGCTGGTGGGAAGAGTTGTCGGAGCCCGAAAAAGCCGCTGCCGAAGGCAAGAACTGGAAGACCGATTCGTCAGGCGGCATGATCCGCGTGTTCATGCAAAACCATGGCTGCCATCCGTTTGGCAACGCCAAGGCGCGCGCTGTGGTCTGGAACTTCCCCGACGCCATTCCCCAGCACCGCGAGCCGCTGTACGGCAACCGCGCCGACCTGCAGGCCAAGTACCCGACGCACGATGACAAGAAAGCGTTCTGGCGTCTGCCCACCTTGTACAAGACCATCCAGGACAAGAACATCGCCGACAAGGTTCATGAAAAGTTCCCCCTGGTCATGACCTCCGGCCGGCTGGTCGAGTACGAGGGCGGCGGCGAGGAAACCCGCTCCAACCCCTGGCTGGCCGAGTTGCAGCAGGAAATGTTCATCGAGATCAACCCCAAGGTCGCAGCCGAAAAAGGCATTCGCAACGGCGATCGCGCCTGGGTCAGCACCCCAACCGGTGCACGCCTTAACGTGCAAGCCATGGTCACGCCGCGCGTCGGCCCCGACACGGTCTTCATGCCCTTCCACTTCTCAGGCCGCTGGCAGGGCGCGGACATGCTGGCTTACTACCCGGCCGGCGCGGCACCCGTGGTGCGTGGCGAAGCCATCAACACGGCAACGACTTACGGTTATGACAGCGTCACCATGATGCAAGAGACGAAGACCACCGTCTGCAACGTCGAAAAAGCTTGAGGAATAAAAAATGGCACGCATGAAATTTGTCTCTGACGCCGAGCGCTGCATCGAATGCAACGGTTGCGTCACAGCCTGCAAAAACGAACACGAAGTCCCCTGGGGCGTGAACCGTCGCCGTGTGGTCACCCTCAATGACGGCGTTCCCGGCGAGAAATCGATCTCGGTGGCCTGCATGCATTGCAGCGACGCGCCTTGCATGGCGGTCTGCCCGGTCAACTGCTTTTACCGCACCGACGAGGGCGTGGTGCTGCATGACAAGGACGTCTGCATCGGCTGCGGCTACTGCTCTTATGCCTGCCCGTTTGGTGCGCCGCAGTTTCCCTCGCAAGGCACCTTTGGCGTGCGCGGCAAAATGGACAAATGCACGTTTTGCGCTGGTGGCCCCGAGGCCAACGGCACCCAGGCCGAGTTCGAGAAATACGGGCGCAACCGCCTGGCCGAAGGCAAACTGCCGGCCTGCGCCGAGCAATGCTCGACCAAGGCTTTGATAGCCGGTGACGGCGATGTGGTCGCCGACATCTTCCGCAACCGCGTGGTGCAGCGCGGTAAGGGTGCCGAGGTCTGGGGCTGGGGCACGGCCTACGGCTCGCAGCAAGCCGGCAAGCCCGCCGCAGGAGCGAAATCATGATCAAGCCCCTCGGCCTGTTGACTCTGGCGCTTACCCTGGTGGCCTGCGGCGACGCACCGCAGACGCTGTCGGGTACCCGGCGCGACACCGCTGCTTTTGAAGGTGCCAGCAACCCCTACAGCGCTCCTGGCTGGAAGGCGGGCGACAAAAAGGCCTGGGAGCAGCAGCTCAAGACGCGCACCCAAAACGGCCAAAACGAATACAACCGCGTCAATTAACAGGGGAGTTCTGATGCAACACCCATCACGTGTTTTGGCGGCACTGCTGCTGGCAGCGTGCGGTTCGCTGGGTTGGTCGGGCGCGCTTGCGCAAGCCGCCCCGGCCGCTGCGCCCGCTGCTGCGGCCCCTGCGGCTTCAGCAGCCCCCAGTGGAGCGATTCAAGGCGCCAATATTTTCGAGGTCAAACCAGACGCCAGCGAAGCCCCCGGTTACGCTGCCCAAAGCAACGCCGAACGTGCCAAGGTGCAACCCGGCAATAACGCGCCCCTGTGGCGTCAGGTGGGCGCGGGCGTCACGGGCTTTAGCAGCTTGCCCGCCAGCGAAGCACCTGAGGCAGGCAATCTGATCCAGCCTTTCGTGCAGTACCCGGGCTCGCGCCTGACCAACGCCGGTGAAGCCTGGCGCCAGGTGCGCAACAACTGGCTGATTCCTTATGGCGGCGCCTTGCTGCTGATCGTGCTGGGCGCCATTGCCTTGTTCTACGTCAGCAAAGGCAGCATCAAGCAGCACGGCGCGGACACGGGTCGCAAGATCGAGCGCTTCACG
>CAJAOB010000172.1 GCA_903941205.1 uncultured Burkholderiales bacterium
CATCAGCGCCGTCGAGCAACCCGCGGGCTTTGCCGCCCTGCTGGAAGATTTTTTCGCCAGCCAGGCCTGAGCCCGCAGCAGGGGATGGATTCCTGCCCCCCGATCAGGTCGAGGGCAGGCTGCGCAGGAATGACGGGACGGGGGAGGAATGACGGGGCTGGGATGACGAGGGTGGGCGCAGGAGTGTCGTGATGAAGCAGAAATCGCGATGCCTCTTTCCCGTCATCCTCGCGGAAGCGGGGATCCATGTACCCGCGTCGGGACTGGCATTCGGGGATGGATTCCTGCCTGCGCAGGAATGACGGGACGGGGGAGGAACGGCGGGGCGGAGGCACGAATGACGGGACGGGGGCACGACTGGCGGGGTTGGGATGACGAGGGTGGGGCAGCAATGACGGGACGGGGAAGGAATGACGGGACGGGGCAGGAATAACGAGGCGGGGGTTTTGACGGCGGGACGGAAACCCCCATCCCGGCTCATCGTCCCTGCGGGTGCTGCCTGCCAGGTGCTAAGGTGTGGCGGTCGCGTCACAATGCGGTCATGATCAGCATCCCGCATTTCCCGGTAGACGAGCGTGAGGTCGAGTTCAGTGCGATTCGGGCGCAGGGGGCGGGTGGGCAAAATGTCAACAAGGTCTCCAGCGCGGTGCATTTGCGCTATGACATTGCGGCCTCGTCGCTGCCTGATGACATCAAGGCGCGTCTGCTGGCGCTCAGCGACAGCCGCATCACGCAGGGCGGGGTGCTGGTGCTCAAGGCGCAGCAGCATCGCACGCAGGAGATGAACCGCGCTGATGCGCTGGCCCGCTTGCAGGAGGTGGTGGACAGCGTGGCGGTGCCGCCCAAGGCGCGGCGGGCGACCAAGCCGACCTATGGCTCCCAACAGCGGCGGCTGGAAGGCAAGAGCCAGCGCTCGAGCATCAAGAGCTTGCGCGGCAAGGTGCAAGACTGAACCCGGTCGGGCCGCGCGGTTATAAAGCTCGCATGAGCGCTTTTGCATCCCCTGACCTGAACCCCCTTGTCTTGCCTGCCGACCTGACCCAGGTGGACGGTCGCCGCGCCGGGCCGGCGCCTGATGAATACGCGCTGGCCCTGGCCGCCGCCCGGCGCGCGCTCACGCCGTGTGGCGATGCTTCGCTGGTTTGGCATGTCTGGGGCGAGGACGGGGCTGATCCGGCGCTGGCGCCGCTGGTCTTGCTGCATGGCGGCAGTGGCAGCTGGACGCACTGGCTGCGCAATGTGTTGCCGCTGGCGGCGAGCGGGCGCCGGGTTTATGTGCCGGATCTGCCGGGTTTTGGCGACTCTGCTTTGCCGCCTGCGGGCGCCGATGCCGATGCTGCGCCCGGACCCATCGAGCAGGGCTTGGCGCAGTTGCTGGGGAACGCCGCTTGCGACGTGGCCGGCTTTTCTTTTGGCGGCCTGGTGGCGGGTTTGCTGGCCAGCCAGTTTCCGGCCCGGGTGGCGCGTCTGGTGCTGCTGGGCGCGCCCGGTTTTGGTATCGAGCCTTTGCAGCCTTTCAAGCTCAAGGGCTGGCGGCATCTGGACAGCGCCGAGCAGCGGCAGGCCGTGCATCACCATAATTTGCAGGCCCTGATGCTGCACGATCCTGCGGCCATCACGCCCTTCGTCTGCCAGTTGCAGGCGACCAATGCCCAGCGTGACCGCCTGCCCGGTCGCCGCCTTGCGCGCACCGACATCCTCGCCCGCACCTTGCCCGAGTTGCGCTGCCCGGTGCTGGCGCTGTATGGCGAGCAAGACCCGTTCTACAAGGGTCAGACCGCTTTGTATGAGGTGGCCCTGCGGCAGGCGCCAGGATTTCAAACGCTGGGTGCCATTGCAGAGGCCGGGCATTGGGCGCAGTTTGAACGGGCTGCGGCTTTCAATGCGGCCTTGCTGGCGCTGCTGGACCGGCCTCGCTGAGCGCTCAAGCCGGCCCGCTTACTTTTCAATCGCCAGCAGCTCGACTTCAAAAGTCAGCGTGGCTTTGGGCGGCACCACGCCACCGGCGCCGCGGTCACCGTAAGCGGTGGCTGGCGGGCAGGTCAGTGTGGCCTTGCCGCCGACCTTGATTTTTTGCAGGCCTTCGGTCCAGCACTTCACCACGCGGTCCAGCGGGAAAGTGGCCGGCTCGCCGCGCTTGTAAGAGCTGTCGAATTCCTTGCCATC
>CAJAOB010000173.1 GCA_903941205.1 uncultured Burkholderiales bacterium
GGTCCTGCTTAGGGTCCTGCTTAGGGTCCTGCTTTTGCACCATTCCAGGAGCCAGCGCAACACCCCCAACAACATTGCATGCGGATGCCAATCGATGTGCACCCGGCTCACAGTCTGCCCGTCACCACGATCTGCGGCAACGGCGTAGCGAAGGCTGGTCGCTGCCGTCCCGCTTGAGATCAGAGATGAAGAGTTTGTCTCTGCAAGACCTGCGCGGAGCGGTCTTGGAAACTTTTGTAACCGTGTGTCAGGAGTGACTGTTGGGAATAAGAACTAGCGTCTCAAGCCCTCAGAATGGGCCTTGTTACACATACTTAAAACAGTGCCATGGCCCAAACACACACCCGCGCAGACAAGATCCTGGTCCTCGACGACGACGCGCGCATACGCGACTTGTTGCGACGCTATCTGACGCAGGAAGGTTTCGAAGTCATCCTCGCCGAAGACAGCAAGGCCTTGAACCGCATCATGATGCGCGACTCGGTCGACCTGATCGTGCTTGATCTGATGATGCCCGGCGAAGACGGCCTGTCGATCTGTCGGCGTCTTCGTGCCGCCAACGACCGCACGCCGATCATCATGCTCACGGCCAAAGGCGAGGACGTGGACCGCATTGTCGGACTGGAAGTGGGCGCCGACGACTACCTTGCCAAGCCCTTTAATCCGCGCGAATTGCTGGCCCGCATTCACGCGGTGCTTCGCCGACGCCCGCCTGTCGAAGTACCAGGCGCGCCGTCCTCCGACCAGGAGGTCGTGAAGTTCGGGCCATTTTCTTTCGACATGGGTCTGCGCACACTTCACAAGAACGGTGAGGAATTGCCGCTCACAACCGGCGAATTCGCCATGCTCAAGACGCTGGTGCGGCATCCACGGCTACCGCTGTCGCGCGAGAAGCTGGCACAACTGGCGCGGGGTCGCGAGTTCGAGCCTTTTGACCGCAGCCTGGATGTGCAGGTCTCGCGATTGCGCAAACTGATCGAGGTTGATGCAGCGGTGCCTCGCTACATCCAGACGGTGTGGGGCGTGGGCTATGTGTTTGTGCCGGACGGCAGCAGTTGACACATGCTTGCGGTACTGCGCAAGCCCGCCAGGCAAGCCGACTCGACCCGCTGGCGTCGCCGAAAGCACGGCGTTCGCGACCCGGGCCGGGCGCTCAGAACCATGCCCACAGCCTGCTGCGGTCGAATTGCCCCGGCATCATGAAGGCGCTTGAATCCGGCGCCTGGGCGGGGCGGGGCTTAAGGAGCAGCGCCGATCTCTTGTTGTTTATCGATACAAAACCCGGCAAGGTTCAAAAAAACCCGGCAAAACCCACCGTCACCCGCCTCTGGTCTTGACTCTGCGCTTTCACACCCCGCCCATGAACAGGTCACGCCAGACGCCGCTGAACGCCTTGCCGACCCACACGAAGCTGCCGCAGTCTGGTGTGAGTCTTTTTTGGCGCACTTTTTTCTTTCTCTCCATGCTGCTGCTGGTGTCCATAGTGACCTGGATGCAGATCTTTCGCTCCATGGAGTCGGAGCCACGCGCCGTCCAAAATGCACAGCAAATCGCCTCGTTGGTAAACCTGAGTCGGGCTGGCCTGCGCTACTCGGACAGCATCGCCAGAATCTCACTGATCAAGACCATGGCCGAACAGGAGGGCGTACGAATCTCGCCGCGCAAGGCCAGCGACCGTTACGTTCCCATTGGCAGCGACGCGCTCAACCTGCGCATCAGCGACGAGCTTTACAAACGCATGGGCAGCGGCACCTTGGTGGCCAGATCGGTGAATGGAAAACCCGGCTTGTGGGTCGGCTTCAACATCGAAGAAGACGCCTACTGGCTGCAAACCGATCCTGAGCGGATGGGGCCGGCGCGCAGCAGCACCTGGGCCTTGTGGCTCACGATCGCTGTAGTTTTTTCGCTCCTGGGAGCAGCTTTCATTGCGGGGCTGATCAATCGCCCTTTGCAACAACTGTCCTACGCCGCAGGGCGCATGCGCGAAGGCGATTTTGATGCCAGCTTGCTGGACGAAAAAGCCGCCACCAGCGAGATCCGGGAAGTCAATATCGGCTTCAACCGCATGGCCGAGCAGCTTTCGAAAATGGAGGATGACCGGGCCGTCATGATGGCTGGCATCTCGCACGACCTGCGCACGCCGCTGGCCCGGCTGCGACTGGAAACCGAGATGAGCGTGAACGACCACACCGCCCGCGAACACATGGCCGCTGACATCAGTCAGCTCGACGCGATCATCGACAAGTTCATGGAATATGCCCGGCCCAACCCCGCGCAACTCGAGACGGTGTGTCTGAACACCATCATCGAAAACGCTCTTTACGGCATGGCCGACTACAAGGACCTGCAGGTTCACCTGCACATGCCACACAAGCTGATGGTCAAAGCTGACACCGTAGAGCTGTTGCGCGTGATCAGCAACCTGCTTGAAAACGCCCGTCATTACGGTAGAAGTCCGGGCAGCACTCAAGCCACAGTCGAGATCAATGCCAAAGTGCGCGATCAATGGGTGCAACTGAAAATCCGTGACCATGGCAAAGGCGTTCCCGAAGAAAACCTGCGCAAATTGACCAGGCCGTTTTTTCGCGGCGACGCGGCGCGCACCTCGGCCACCGGCACCGGCCTGGGGTTGGCGATCGTTGAAAAAGCCATTGCCCGCATGGGTGGCACCTTCTCGCTGGCCAATTCGGACACTGGCGGTCTGGCCGCGCACATCAAGCTGCAAAAAGCCTGACCCGACAGACCCTGAAACTCGGGCCGATCACCGGGGCCACATTGCTCAGGGCGGCGAGTTCACGTCCGCGCCCGCAGGTCGAACTTCCGGCATTCAGGCGCGGTACAGCAGGACCACAGCCCTGGCTTCCATGCTCAGGCCTTCGCCGACCGGCCCCATCTTTTCAGCGGTCTTGGCCTTCACGTTGACCTGGTCAAACGCCAGACCCAGGCTCGCCGCGATGCTGCGCTGCATGGCTGGAATATGCGGTGCCAGTTTGGGCGCCTGGGCCATCACAGTGCTGTCAATATTGCCGATGCGCCAGCCTTGCGCCTGCACGCGCCGCGCCGCCTCGGTCAAGAGCACCATCGAATCGGCGCCCTTGAAACGTTCGTCGGTGTCCGGAAAATGCCGACCAATGTCGCCCAGCGCGGCCGCGCCCAGCAAGGCATCGGTGATAGCGTGCAGCAGCACATCGGCATCAGAATGCCCAAGCAAGCCACGCTCGAAAGGCACATGCACGCCGCCCAAAATCAGTTTGCGGCCCGCCACCAGTGCGTGCGTGTCCCAGCCCTCGCCGATGCGAAAAGGTGGATGGCTTGGGGCAAGGGGCTGGCAGGATGATTCGGATTCGGGCATGAAATTGGCGGCTTGAGAAGGTGGAGGCTGAAAGTCTGAAATGTAAAGCGTCGCCTTGCAAGCTTGGCCTTGAAGGAGTGAGATTGAAAGCCCGGGGTTGAAAAAAAATGTGCCGCGCCCGATCAGTCTTGCCGGGTCTGCAAAATCGCTTCGGCCAGCGCAAAGTCTTCCGGGTAAGTGATCTTGAAATTATGGGTACTGCCGCGCACCAGCCTGGGCGACAAGCCTTTGGCCTCGATGGCGCTGGCCTCGTCGGTCACGCTCAGGCCGCGCTGTTCGGCTTGCAGCAGCGCATCAAGCAAAGGCCCCAGGCGAAACATCTGCGGGGTTTGCGCCAGCCACTTGCCGGCACGCTCCAGCGTGGCGCCCACACGAGGGCCTGCGGCATACGGCGCTTCGGTCTTGAGCGTGTCAGCCAGCGGTTGGGCCAACAGACCGCCCACGGCATCGTCACGGCAAGCCTCGATCAAATTGGCAATCTGCCCGGGCGTGACGAGGCAGCGCGCGGCGTCATGCACCAGCACCCAGTCACGGCTTGAGGCGGCGCCGGCATCGAGCAGGGCCTGCAGGCCGTTGCGCACCGTGGTCGCCCGGTTGGCTCCGCCCGCCTTCAGGAGGCGTTCGCCGGGCGCGTTGAAACCGGGAAAGACCGCTTCAAATTCGCTGTCATCCGGCGAGATCACCACCCAGACCCCGGCCAGCAGCGGGCCGAGCGCACGAAACGCATTGACCGTATGAATCACCAGGGGTTTGCCGGCAACCGGCTGGTACTGCTTGGGCACACTGCTGACGCCCGGCAAAACGGGCCGGCCCGCGCGGGCGCCTACGCCCGCGCACGGAATCAGGGCAAAAATGCGCGGACCTTGCGCCGGCCCCTTGGCCAGCGAAGCGGAGTCATGACAATCGGTGGGTTTGATGGGGGTCACGCTCATGGGCTCATCATAAATTCTAAAATCAAGGAAACACCCCCCGCCTCACGGCGTGGGGTGTTTGGCATTGGCGCTGTTTTTTGTCGTTTCATCTTGATGCCCCGGGCTTTACCCCGCATTCTGAGTACCCATGGATTTACCCAAACTCGTCCCCGGCAAGCGATTCACGCTGCCACAACCCGTCGGCTCAGCCGACGCCCTGCTGCTGGCGCGGCTGGGTTTGCGCGACAAGGCGCTGGGCAAACTCACCGCAATCATCACGCCGGATGCCAACACCGCGCAGCGCCTGCTCGGCGAGTTGGCATTTTTTGCACCGGCCCTGCGCTGCGTGCTGTTTCCCGATTGGGAAACCCTGCCCTACGACGCTTTTTCGCCGCACCAGGACCTGATCAGCGAACGCCTGGCCACGCTTTGGCGCATCAGCCAGCGCGACAAGGAAACCGGCGCCGACCTGGTCATCGTGCCGGCGACCACGGCGCTCTACCGGCTGGCGCCGCCCAGTTTTCTGGCCGGCTACACCTTCGAGTTCAAGGTCAAGCAAAAGCTCGACGAAGCCAAGCTCAAGGCCCAGCTGACGCTGGCGGGCTACAGCCATGTCACGCAAGTGGTCAGCCCCGGTGAATACGCCGTGCGCGGCGGACTGATTGATCTTTTTCCCATGGGCTCGCTGGTGCCGTACCGCGTCGATTTGTTTGACGACGAGGTCGATTCCATCCGCACCTTTGACCCTGACAGCCAGCGCAGCCTGTACCCGGTGCCTGAAGTGCGGCTGCTGCCGGGGCGCGAGTTCCCCATGGACGACGACGCGCGCGCGAAATTTCGCAGCCGATGGCGCGAACTGCTCGACGGCGATCCGACCAAGAGCCGCATTTACAAAGACATGGGCAACGGCGTGGCGACGGCCGGCATCGAGTACTACCTGCCGCTGTTTTTTGAAGAAACCGCCACCGTGTTTGACTACCTGGGCAGCCGCCCAGAAGACGCTACCGTGGTGCTGCACGGCGACCTGGAGCCGGCTTTTCAGCGCTTTGGGCAAGACACCAAGGACCGCTACCGCCTGGTCCAAGGCGCGCCCGACCGCCCGGCGCTGCCGCCCGAGTCGCTGTTCCTGGGCATTGAAGAGTTTTACAGCCGCGCCAACCATTACGCCCAGCTGGCCCTGCGCGCCGGCACCTCGGACGTGGCCGACAGCGCGCACTTTCAAAAGCTCGAAAACATGGCCGTGGTGCGCGGCGCTGAAGACCCGCTGGCCAAGCTCAAGCAACATATAGCCGCTACGGCCCACCGGGTCTTGATCCTGGCCGAAAGCGAAGGCCGGCGCGAGAGCCTGCTGGATTTCTTGCGCGCCAGCAGTGTCTCGCCGCCAGCCTTTGACTCGCTGGAAGACTTCCAGACCAGCCCGGAAAAACTGGGCATCGCCACCGCAGCGCTGGCCGAAGGCTTTGCCTGGCCGGAAGAAGGCATCGACTTCATCACCGAAACCGAGTTGTTCGCCGCGGGCGTGACCATTCGGCGGCGCAACAAGAAGCAGGAACAGGTCAGCGACGTCGAAGCGCTGATCAAGGACCTGAGCGAGCTCAATGTGGGCGATCCGGTGGTTCACAGCGCGCACGGCATTGGTCGCTACAAAGGCCTGGTCAACATGGACCTGGGTCAGGGCCCGAGTGAGTTCTTGCACCTGCAATATGCCGACGACGCCACACTTTATGTGCCGGTCAGCCAGTTGCACCAGATCAGCCGCTACACCGGCGTCAGCGCCGACGAAGCACCGCTGCACCGCCTGGGCAGCGGCCAGTGGGAAAAAGCCAAGCGCCGCGCCGCCGAACAGGTGCGCGACTCCGCCGCCGAGCTGCTCAACATTTATGCGCGCCGCGCCGCCCGCGAGGGTCACGCCTTCCGCTATTCGCCCAACGACTACGAAACCTTTGCCAACGACTTCGGCTTTGAAGAAACCGCCGACCAGCGCGCGGCCATTCATGCCGTCATTCAGGACATGATCAGCCCGCGGCCCATGGACCGCCTGGTCTGCGGCGACGTCGGCTTTGGCAAGACCGAAGTCGCCTTGCGCGCGGCCTTCATCGCCATCACCGGCGGCAAACAGGTGGCGCTGCTGGCGCCCACCACGCTGCTGGCCGAGCAGCATTACCAGACCCTGGTCGACCGCTTCGCCAAGTGGCCGGTCAAAGTGGCCGAAATGAGCCGCTTTCGCTCAGCCAAGGAGATCACCGCCGCCATCAAGGGCGTGGCCGACGGCACCATCGACATCATCGTCGGCACGCACAAGCTGCTCAGCCAGGACGTGAAGTTCCAGCGCCTGGGCCTGTTGATCGTTGACGAGGAGCACCGCTTTGGCGTGCGCCACAAGGAAACTATGAAGGCCTTTCGCGCCGAGGTGGACGTGCTCACGCTCACCGCCACGCCGATTCCGCGCACGCTGGGCATGGCTTTAGAGGGCCTGCGCGACCTCAGCGTGATTGCCACCGCACCGCAGCGCCGGCTGGCGATCAAAACCTTTGTGCGCAGCGAAAGCAAGGGCGTGATCCGCGAAGCCGTGCTGCGCGAGCTCAAGCGCGGCGGCCAGGTTTACTTTTTGCACAACGAGGTCGAAACCATCCAGAACCGGCGCGAGCAGCTCGAAGCCCTGCTGCCCGAAGCGCGCATTGCCATCGCGCACGGCCAGATGCCCGAGCGCGAACTTGAGCGCGTGATGAAAGACTTTGTGGCCCAGCGTTACAACCTGCTGCTGTGCTCGACCATCATCGAAACCGGCATTGACGTGCCGACCGCCAACACCATCGTGATGGCGCGCGCCGACAAGTTTGGCCTGGCGCAGTTGCACCAGCTGCGCGGGCGCGTGGGCCGCAGCCACCACCAGGCCTACGCCTACCTGATGGTGCCCGACATCGAGGGCCTGACCAAGCAGGCCAGCCA
>CAJAOB010000174.1 GCA_903941205.1 uncultured Burkholderiales bacterium
GGATTCCTGTATTCGCAGGAATGACGGCGTTGAATGGGAAGGGCGGCGTTGAATGGGAATGACGATTTTTTTGCGTCGTCCTCGCAAAAGCGGGGACCCATCTGCCGGGTTTGTGACCAGCGCCATGGCCGCTGGGGACCGGGGATGGATTCCTGCCCCCCGATCGGGTCGAGGGCAAGCTTCGCAGGAATGACGGTGTTGCGCGGGAATGATGGCGGTGAATGGGAATGACGGTTCTTGTCCGTCGTCCTCGCGAAGGCGGGGACCCATCTGCCGGGTTTGTAACCAGCGCTATGCTCGGCCGGCCCTGACGTTAGTCAGGTAGCCGGTCCAGCAATTGCACCCTCCACCACGCGGGCAGCAGGCGCAGCACTTCTGGCCGCGCGAAGCGGTCGTCCATCAGGTAGATCACGCCCTCGTCTGTGCGTGTGCGGATCACCCTACCCGCCGCTTGCACCACCTTGCGCAGGCCCGGGTAGAGGTAGGTGTAGTCGTAGCCGTCGCCAAAAATCACTCCCATGCGCTGGCGGATTTGCTCGTTCACCGGGTTGACTTGCGGCAGCCCCAGCGTGGCGATGAAGGCGCCTATGAGCCGTTTGCCCGGCAAGTCGATGCCTTCGCCGAACAGGCCGCCCAGCACGGCAAAGCCCAGACCTTGCGAGTCGGGCTGAAAGCGCGCCAGAAACTGCGCCCGGTCTGCTTCGTCCATGCGGCGGGTCTGCTCCCAGACGGTCAGGTCCGGGTGCTGCTGGCGCAGCAGGGCGCTGGCTTGTTGCAGGTAGTCAAAGCTGCTGAAAAACGCCAGGTAATTGCCCGGCTGGCGGCGCATCTGGCCGGCCATGATCTCGACCATGGGCGCCAGCGACTGGTGGCGGTGTTGAAAGCGCGTGGACAGTTGGCGCAGCACGCGCACGCAGAGCTGCTCGGCCTCAAAAGGCGCTGGCACATCCACGCAAACCGTGTTGTCGGGCAAGCCGAGCATGTCGGTGTAGTAATCCCAGGGGCTCAGCGTGGCAGAAAACAGGGCGCTGGCGTGACTGCTCGCAAAGCGCGGCGCCAGAAACGGCGCGGGCAGCACGTTGCGCAGGCACAGCAGCGCGCCGGTTTGCTGCGCTGACCGGCCGGCGCCGGCCTCCAGCGTCACGTCAAACAGCGAATGCGCGCCAAACACCTCGGCCATGCGGGCGAACTGCAGCGCATCAAAGTAAAAGCGCTGCAAGCCATGATCGACGGTGGTCGGGTTGTCGGTCAGGTAGTCGGTGATGCCGGCAACAGCCTGCTGCAGCGCGCCCAGAAACTTCGCCGGAATGCTTTCATGCACTTCATAGTCAGCCTCCTGGTCGCGGTACAGGGCGTTCCAGCTGCGTTGCAAGCGGTCCAGGTCTTTTTTGAGCACCGGCGGCGCCGTTCGTCGCAAGGCCACCAGGCTGGCTTGGTCGAGCGTGGCCGAATACATCTGCCGCGCGCGCTCGACCAGGTTGTGCGCCTCATCGACCAGCAAGCTCACGCGCCATTCGTTGGCCGCGCTCAGGGCGTGCAACAAGGCGCTCTGGTCAAAGTAATAGTTGTAGTCGCCAACCACCACATCGGCCCAGCGCACCAGCTCCTGGCTCAGGTAATACGGGCACACCTGGTGCGCCAGCGCTTGCTCGCGCAGGCTTTCCTTGTCCAGCCGGGCCACGCTGAGCGCAGCGCTGCGGGCGGCCGGCAGCCGGTCGTAAAAGCCCTTGGCCAGCGGACAGGAGTCACCGTGACAGGCCAGCTCGGGGTGTTCGCAGGCCTTGTCGCGCGCAATCAGCTCGAGCACCCGCAGCGGCATCAGCGCTTGCGCCGGCTTTGCCACCGGGGTGTCGGAATGCTCGGTCGCATCGGCCTCCTCGGGCCCGCCGCGTTGCAGCAGTGCCAGCGCGTCCAGCGCCAAAGCGCGGCCGGAGGTCTTGGCGGTGAGAAAGAAAATCTTGTCCAGCCGCTGGCCCGGCACGGCTTTGAGCAGCGGAAACAAGGTGCCCACGGTCTTGCCGATGCCGGTTGGCGCTTGCGCCAGCAGGCAGCGAGCGCCTGTCGCCGAGCGGTAGACGGCCTCGGACAGCTCGCGCTGGCCGTCCCGAAATGCGGGATGCGGAAAACGCAGCGCCAGCAGCGCGCTGTCACGCGCTTTCCGATGCGCCGCTTCTTGCTTCGCCCATTGCATGAACAGGCGGCATTGCTGCTCAAAAAAGCCCTGCAAGGAGGCTGCGTCGTGGGTCTCGCACAGCGCGGTTTCCTGCTGGCTGTCGATCTGAAAATAGACCAGCGCCAGCTTGATCTCGCTCACCCCGAGCTGCTGGCACATGAGCCAGCCATACACCTTGAGCTGCGCCCAGTGCAAGAGCCGCTGCTGCGCCTTGATGCCGTCGAAATCGCCCCTGAAGGTCTTGACCTCTTCGAGCTGTTGCAGCGCCGGGTCGTAGCCGTCTGCCCGGCCGCGCACCTGCAAGCCCTCGAACTCGCCAGACAGACTGATCTCCGTCTGGTAGCCGGCACTACGGCGCGCCGCCACCAGCGCATGGCCGGCAATGCCTTCCTGCGCTGACGGCGCCGGCGTGAAGCGCAGATCCAGGTCGCCCTTTTTGGCCGTGAATTCGCACAGGGCGCGAACCGCTACAAGATAGGTCAATGGCTGTTCCGACATGCCCGGCAACGGGCCAAAGCCTCGATGGTAGAGCCTTGGCCGGGGCCGGGCCCAAGCCGGTTCACGGCGCGCTTACACCCGCTTGCAAAGCAAGGGTACCGGCTTACAAACGGTCGTCTCCAGCCGGTCCTCTTTATCCGGCCGCCTTCAACCATCCGTCTTCAACCTTTCGCCTTCAACCGCGCGGTAAGCCACCCAAATGACGAACGACGAATGACGGCTGCGGGCAGCCTCGTGCGCCCGCGTCGAGATTCTTTGGAAACGAAAAAAATCAGCTTGCCGCCAGCGGCATGCTGCTTTCAACCAGGCTGGCGTGCAGCGCCGCGCCCAGGGGCAGCACCTCGTCGTTGAAGTCGTAGCGGCTGTTGTGCAAAAAGCAGCCGCCCTCGCCGCCTTGCCCAAGCCGCAGGTAAGCCCCGGGCTTGGCTTGCAGCATGAAGGAAAAATCTTCTGCGCCCATGCTGGGGTCCAGATGGCGGTCGACTTGCTCGGCGCCGACCAGCTGCTCGGCCACGTCGGCGGCAAACTGCGCCTCGGCGGCGCTGTTGATCGTGGCTGGGTAAATGCGTTGGTAATTGAGTTCCGCACTCGCGCCAAAGGCCTGGGCCACGCTGTTGCAGACCTCGCGCAGCCGGCGCTCCACCAGGTCTTGCACCACCGGATTGAAGCTGCGCACCGTGCCTGCCAACGTCGCCTTGCCGGGCACCACGCTGAAGGCGCTCAGGTCGCCGGCCTGCATGGCGCACAGGCTGATCACGGCGCTGTCTACCGCGCGCACATTGCGCGAGACGATGCTTTGCACTGCGGTGATGATGTGCGCGGCCACCACCACCGGGTCTACCGTCATGTAGGCGTGGCCGCCATGGCCGCCTTTGCCGGTGATCTCTATGGAAATGCGGTCTGCTGCCGCCATCATCGGGCCCGGCTTGATGCCTACCGTGCCGGGCGCCATTTGCGGCCAGTTGTGCATGCCGTAGACCGCCTGCACCGGAAAGCGCTCAAACAGGCCGTCGTCCATCATGGCTTTGGCGCCGGCAAAACCTTCTTCGCCGGGTTGAAAAATGAGCACGGCGGCGCCGTCAAAGCGGCGGGTTTGCGCCAGGTAGCGCGCGGCGCCCACCAGCATGGCGGTGTGCCCGTCGTGGCCGCAGCCGTGCATCATGCCGGGCGTGGCCGATTTCCAGGCAAAGTCGTTGTGCTCGGTCATGGGCAGCGCATCCATGTCGGCGCGCAAGCCCACCATGCGGCCGCTGGCGTTTTGCTGGCCGCGAATCACGGCCACCACGCCGGTCTTGCCGATGCCGGTGTGAATCTCGTCAACCCCGCAGACCTTCAGGGACTCGACCACCCGGCCCGCCGTGTAGTGCTCTTCAAAGCCGATTTCAGGGTGCGCATGCAGATCGCGCCGCAGCGCTGTGAGCTCCGGGTGATAGGCCGCAATATGCGCGAAGGCCCGACCTTGCGCCCGGATTCTGGAAGTCAGCATGAAGGTTTCCTTGAGTCAATGTCCGCCGGACTTGTCTATGCGCAGGCATCGAGCCGGTGGTTCTGAAGGATGGTTTGACTTCTTCAGGAGGGCGTCGGCCTGGATTTAATTGGCGAGCAGGGGCGTCACTATGCCGCACGCCTGCGCCAGACCCCAGCGGAATTACCCGAAGGCGCTGCTTGAAAGTCATCTTGGCGCGTATTGCAGTCCCCCGGATGACTGGCGGCGGCGAAGCTCTGGCCCACGGGCTGCGCCATCCGAGGCCGTTGCACCCGTTACCATCATTGGCTGGCTGCGGGCGCTTTCTTGCGCCTTTTTTTGTGCATCATTGCGCCTTATCGCGCCATGGGGCGCGTGCGTCTTACCTAAACGGGGTCTGCTGGCATGAATCCTTCCCGCTCTAACGCAACCGATGCTTTCGAAGACAAGGTTTTTCTCGGGCTTTTGTTGGGGGTGTCGCTGGCTTTCCTTTGGGTGCTGTCGCCCTTTTACGGCGCTGTGTTCTGGGCCGCCGTGCTGGCAATCGTGTTTGCGCCTGTCTACGCCCGCATGCTCAGGTCCATGCCGGCGCGGCGCACGCTGGTGGCTACGCTTACGCTGCTTTTGATCTTGCTGCTGGTCATCATTCCCCTGGCGCTGGTCAGCGCGGCGCTGGTCCAGGAAGCCGGCCTGGTGTTCGAGCGCCTGCAGTCGGGCGGGTGGAGCTTGGGTGCTTATTCACAGCAAATTTATGCCGCCTTGCCAGACTGGGTCACCGACCTGCTCAAGCGCTATGGCCTGGCAAACATCAGCGCCGTGCAGGAACGCCTGGCAGCAGGCTTAGCCAAAGCCAGCCAGTTTTTGGCTCCGCAGGTCTTCAGCCTGGGGCAAAACACGCTGGATTTTCTGGTCAGCTTTTTCATCATGCTTTACGTGCTGTTTTTCTTTTTACGCGATGGTCCGGCGCTGACCCGCCGCATGACCCAAACCCTGCCCCTGAGCGCCTCGATCAAGCGCGACCTCGGCGGCAAGTTCATCACCGTGATCCGCGCCACCGTCAAGGGCAATATCGCGGTCGCCATGCTGCAAGGTGCGCTGGGCGGACTGATTTTCTGGCTGCTCGATATTCATGCGCCCGTGCTCTGGGGCACGGTCATGGCCTTCCTGTCGCTCTTGCCCGCGGTGGGTGCGGCGCTGGTGTGGCTGCCCGTGGCCCTGTATTTCCTGGTTACCGGTGCGGTCTGGCAGGGGCTGGGGCTGGTGGCCTTTGGCGTGTTTGTCATCGGCCTGGTCGACAACGTGATGCGCCCGCTGCTGGTGGGCAAAGACACCAAGATGCCCGACTACGTCGTGCTGCTCTCGACCATAGGCGGCATGGCGCTGTTCGGGCTCAATGGTTTTGTCATCGGGCCGGTGATTGCCGCCATGTTCATGGCCGCCTGGGACTTGTTCGTGGTGGCGCGAGACGGCCTGCCGGCTCAGCTTGACGAAGACGCCGCGGCGTCAGAGCCCACGTCGCAGCCATCCAGCCCGGCCGGCCGCTGAGTGCAGGGCAGGGTATACGCCAGCCGGCGTATTTCCCTCTTGCTCGTCCATCTCCAGAATTGGACCCATCGCTGCGTTAAAGCCTCCTCAACAGGCTCGGATGCAGCGAAATGTCATTCACACCCCACCCGGAGATGAACTCAATGAAACGTCGCTTCACCCTCAAGGCACTCACCGCCGCCGTCGCCCTCACGGGCCTGTCCGCCCTTTCTGCCCACGCCCAGGGCGCCGGCACCATCAAGGTTGGCATCTTGCACAGCCTGTCCGGCACCATGGCCATTTCCGAGACCGTGTTGAAAGACACCGTGCTGATGGCCATTGACGAGATCAACGCCAAAGGCGGCGTGCTCGGCAAAAAGCTCGAGCCCGTCATTGTTGACCCCGCCTCCAACTGGCCCCTGTTTGCCGAGAAAACCAAGCAATTGCTCGGTCAGGACAAAGTTTCCGTGATCTTCGGTTGCTGGACTTCGGTTTCCCGCAAGTCGGTGTTGCCAGTGGTTGAAGAAATGAACGGCC
>CAJAOB010000175.1 GCA_903941205.1 uncultured Burkholderiales bacterium
AGGCGGGCACGCTGGTGGCGTCGCGGCTGCCCAGCCAGCCTTCATGCACAAAGCCGAAATGCGCCAGATCGAGGAAATTCTCTACCACCCGCGGTGCGCTGCTTTGCACAAGGTAGGGGCCGCAATTGACCTTGCGCAAGCGCTCGTCGGACTCGGCGGCAAACACCGGCAGGGCCTGTTCACCGGGTACCAGCCGCACCCATACCAGGCCGTAGGCTTCACGCGCTTCATACGTGCAGGCGCGATGGCCGGCCGGCGGCGTGAAATCCGGCAGGGCCGGTATGAGCTTGCACTGGCCGGCACCGTCAAACTGCCATCCGTGGTAGGCGCATTCAAGCTGGCCGTCCTGCACGCGGCCCAGCGAGAGTTTGGCGCCACGGTGCGGGCAGCGGTCGGCCCAGGCCTGAAACCGCCCGTCCGGCGTTTGCCAGATCACCACGTCTTCTTCGAGCAGCACCACAGCCTTGGGGGAGCCGGCCAGGTCAGTCGCCTTGCCCACGGGGTGCCAGAGTGTTTTCTCGATCATGAAGTCCCCGAAAAAAACAGCCAAATAAAAAAAGGGGCTGCCTGAGAGCTGCGCAAACGCCGCTTTTCAAGCAACCCCTTGTGCTGTGACGCGCGCCTGAACGCCCGTCACGAGCGCCATCCGCTTACTTGCCGGAAGGGATCTTGCCTTCCACGCCCTTGACGTAGAAGTCGATCTTGCCACGCCAGTCATCATCGGCTGCGGTGCCCTTGGCCAGACGCTCTTTGCCGGTGCTGTCCTTGATCGGGCCTGTGAAGACTTCGAAGGTACCGGCTTTCATGCCAGCCTTGATTTCGTCAACCTTGGCCTTCACATCGGCAGGGACCGCGTCGGAGATCTTGACCAAGTCGTTCTGACCTTCGGCCACGCCCCAGCGGGTGACGGTATTGCCTTTCCAGGAACCGTCCATGACTTCCTTGATCGACTTCTTGTAGTAGTTGCCCCAATCGACGATGGCCGAGCCCAGATGGGCCTTGCCGCCAAAAGCGCTCATGTCGGAGTCCCAGCCAAAGGCGTACTTGCCAGCCTTGTCAGCGGTTTGCAGAACCGCCGTGGAGTCGGTGTTTTGCAGCAGCACGTCCGCACCACCGTTGATCAGGGTTTGCGCAGCTTCGGACTCTTTCGGTGGATCAAACCAGGTGCTGACCCAGACCACTTTGGTCTTGATCTTCGGATTGACGGCCTGGGCGCCCAGGGTGAAGGCATTGATGTTGCGCAGCACTTCAGGAATCGGGAAAGAACCGACAAAGCCCAGGGTGTTGGTCTTGGTCATCTTGCCGGCGATCATGCCTGCCAGGTAGGTGTCCTGGTAGAAGCGGGCGTCATAGACGCGCATGTTGTCAGCGGTCTTGTAGCCGGTGGCATGCTCGAACTTGATGTCCGGGAAGTCCTTGGCAACTTTGAGCATGGGCTCCATGTAGCCAAAGCTGGTGGCGAAGATGATCTTGTTGCCTTGTTGGGCCAGGTCACGGATGACGCGCTCGGCATCTGCACCTTCAGGGACTTTTTCGACGAAGGAGGTCTTGAGCTTGTCGCCGAATTCCGCTTCGGCGGCCTTGCGGCCCAGATCATGCGCAAAGGTCCAGCCGGCATCGCCGATAGGGCCCACGTAGACCCAGGCGGCCTTCAGGGGCTCGACCTTGGGAGCGGAAGCAGCAGGCGCAGGGGCCGGCGGGGCTTCTTTTTTGCCACAGCCCACCAGGGCCGCTGCCAGCGTGCCAACCGCAGCCAGCGCCAGCACGGATCGCTTGGTAATCAATTTCATCGTTAGTCCTTCATTAAAAAGTGGAAAAGCAGCTCATAAAAACGAATTTTTCTCATGCCCCCGGGTGGAAGGGCTTGCCCATTGAAGCGGGCATGTTGCGCCTGATCCACCCCGGATTTTGCGAGATTAGTACCAACACCGCAACTGTAGCAAGGTAGGGAAGCATGCTCATGATGGGCGCCGGCACGTCCACACCCATGCCCTGCAGCTGCAGCTGAAGCATGGTCACGCCGCCAAACAGGTAAGCGCCAAGCAATAGCCGCACCGGACGCCAGGTGGCAAACACCGTGAGCGCCAGCGCGATCCAGCCGCGACCGGCCACCATACCCTCGACCCACAGGGGCGCGTACACCACACTAAGGTAGGCGCCGGCCACGCCGCAAAAGGCGCCGCCAGCCATCACGCAGGCCATGCGCATCAGGCGGACCCGGTAGCCCAGGCCGTGCGCCGACTCCGGGTTCTCGCCCACGCTGCGAAGCACCAAACCAGTGCGGGTACGGTCAAAAAACCAGGCAATTGCCACAGCCGCCAGAACCGTCAGGTAAACCATGGGATGCTGCTGAAACAAGGCTGGTCCGACAAAAGGCAGATCGCTCAGGCCGGGCACGGCATGGGCCGACTGGCTGCCCAGCTTTTTGCCCACATAGGCTACGCCGACAAAGGCCGAGAAGCCGCCGCCAAACAGGCTGATGGCCAGCCCGGTGGCATATTGGTTGGTGTTGAGCCAGATCACCAGCAGGCCGAACAAGGCCGCACCCAGCGCGCCGGCCACCGCGCCCGCGGCAAAGGCCAGCCACGGGTTGCCGGTGTGAAAAGCCACGGCAAAGCCCACCACGGCGGCCATCAGCATCATGCCTTCGGCGCCCAGGTTGACGACGCCGACTTTTTCATTGATCAGCAAACCCAGACCCGCCAGGGCCAGCGGCGTGCCGGCCGACAGGGTCGCGGCGATCAGCAGGGCAAATTCGTTCATACGCCAACCCTCCTGCGGATGCGGTAATTGATGAGGGTGTCACAGGCCAGCAGCGAGAACAGCAGCACGCCCTGAAAGATGCCCGTCAGCGCCGATGGCAGACCGACCCGCGACTGCGCCAACTCGCCGCCGATGAGAAACATGCTCAGCAAAATGCTGGCCACAACGCACCCGACCGGATGCAGGCGACCGACAAAGGCCACGATGATGGCGGTAAATCCATAGCCGGTCGAGACATGCGGCGTGAGCTGGCCCATCGGACCCGTCACCTCATAAGCGCCAGCCATGCCGGCGAAAGCGCCGGACACCAGCATCGAGGACCACAGCGCCGAGCGCGAAGAAAAACCGGCATAGCGCGCCGCCGCCGGCGCCAGACCGCCGACTTGCAACTGGTAGCCCCGGTAAGTGCGGGCCATGAAGAGCCACACCGCGACCGCCAGCACCAGCGCCACCACAGTGCCCCAATGCAGGCGGAAACCCGTCAGGATGCGCGGCATGCCCATGTCAAAGTTGACGGTCTGGGGAAAGTTAAAACCCAGCGGGTCTTTCCAGGGGCCGAACACCAGATAGCTCAAAAACAGGTTGGCCACATAGACCAGCATCAGGCTGACCAGGATTTCACTGGCATTGAAACGGTCGCGCAGCAGCGCCGTGATGCTCGCCCAGACGGCCCCGCCCAGCATGCCCGCCAGCGTGGCCAGCGGGAAAAACGCCCAGTTGCTCATGCCGATCTTGTGCATGGTGAACCACATCGCCAGGCCACCGGCCGCGATGCCGCCCATGAGGAATTGCCCTTCGGCGCCGATGTTCCAGACATTGCTGCGGTAGCACAGCGCCAAGCCCAGGGCGCAGAGCACCAGCGACGTTGATTTGAGCGCCAGTTCGCTGAGCGCGCGCGGGCCGTTCCAGGGCTCAATCAAAAACACCTGCAAGCCGCGCACCGGGTCAGCGCCCAGGGCAACAAACATCACAAAAGCCACCAGCACCGTCATGACCAGAGCCACCACGGGCGAGGCATAGCTCATGAAGCGCGAGGGCGCGGGCCGGGCTTCAAGCTGCCACATACGCTTCTCCCCGGTTCGGTGTTTGCCACAGCCCGCTCATCCAGGCACCCACCAGTTCCACTGTGGCTTCATGCGTCGGTATGGCCGGCGACAGACGGCCTTGGGCCATCACGTGCAGCCGGTCGCAGATTTCAAACAATTCATCCAACTCCTCACTGACCACCAACACCGCACAGCCCGCGTCGCGCAGCGCCAGGATTTCTGCACGAATCTGCGCCGCCGCACCCACGTCCACGCCCCAGGTCGGCTGCGAGACGATCAACAGCTTGGGCTGCGCCGCAATCTCTCTGCCGACAATGAATTTTTGCAGGTTGCCACCCGACAGCGACTTGGCCACCGCCTGCGGCCCGCCGGCCTTGACATTGAATCGGGCAATGACGCCGGCCGCCTGCGCCTGCAAGGCGTTCAAGTCGAGCCAACCACCACGGCTCACATGCTCGGTGCGCGTCAGCAAGAGGTTGTGCGCCAGGCTCATGGTGGGCACAGCGCCGCGGCCCAGCCGCTCTTCAGGCACAAAATGAAGGCCCAGTGC
>CAJAOB010000176.1 GCA_903941205.1 uncultured Burkholderiales bacterium
CAGGTCTTGCGGATCGACGCCGTTGTTCTTGCTCTTGCTCATGGTGCCCACGCCTTCGTAGGTGATGAGCGTGCCAGCGGGCAAGTCGCCCTTGGCTTCCTTGAGCTTGGCGCCAATCACTTTGCCGGTGGCATCGTGCAGGTCTTCGACTTCGTGCGGCCAGAAATACTCGATGCCGCCCTTTTCGGCCTTGCGCGAGTAGATGTGGTTGAGCACCATGCCTTGCGTCAGCAGCTTGGTGAAAGGCTCGTCGATTTTCACCAGACCCAGGTCGCGCATGACCTTGGTCCAGAAGCGCGCATACAGCAGGTGAAGAATCGCGTGCTCGATGCCGCCGATGTACTGGTCCATGCCGCTGCCGCCGGTGGCTTTGGCCTGATCCCGCATCCAGTAGTCGGTGCCGGCACCGACCATCTGCTCGCTGTTCTTCGGGTCGCAGTAGCGCATGAAGTACCAGGACGAGTCGACAAAGGTGTCCATGGTGTCGGTCTCGCGCCGGCCGGCCTTGCCGCAGACCGGGCAGACCACGCCGGCATGAAAGCCTTCGTGTTTGATCAGCGGGTTGCCCGAGCCGTCCGGCACGCAGTCTTGCGGCAAGATGACCGGCAGGTCTTTCTCGGGCACCGGCACGGCGCCGTGTTCGTCGCAGTGGATGATGGGGATCGGCGTGCCCCAGTAGCGCTGGCGGCTCACGCCCCAGTCGCGCAGGCGCCAGGTGGTTTTCTTCTCGCCCAGGCCTTTGGCGGCCAGGTCGGCGGCCACGGCGTTGAGGCAGTCTTTGAATGCCAGGCCGTTGTATTTGCCGGAGTGGACCGCAACGCCCGTACCTTTTTCGGCGTACCAGTCTTGCCAATGCTGGTCATCGAACAGGCGCAAGGAAGGGGTTGACCGCGCGCCGGGGGCCGATGTTGAGCTTGTGTCTGAGGCCCCCGGCGCGCGGGCAGCCCCTTGCGACTTCTCAATGCCCACAGCCACCACCTGCTTGATCGGCAGCGCGTACTTCAGTGCAAAGGCAAAGTCACGCTCGTCATGCGCCGGCACGCCCATCACGGCGCCGTCGCCGTAGCTCATCAGCATATAGTTGCCGACCCACACCTCGATCTGCTCGCCCGTCAGCGGATGCGTGACAAACAGCCCGGTGCGCTCGCCTTTCTTTTCTTGCGTGGCCAGCTCGGCCTCGGTCGTACCGCCGGCTTTGCACTCTTCCAGAAAAGCCGCCAGCTTCGGGTCTGTCGCCGCCGCATGCAGCGCCAGCGGATGCTCGGGCGCCACGGCGCAAAAGGTCACGCCCATGATGGTGTCAGCGCGCGTGGTGAAAACGTACATGCGGCCGTCGCCGATCAGCGCGCCCGAAGCGTCTTGGATGTCATGCGGGAAAGCTAAGCGCACGCCTTCGCTTTTACCGATCCAGTTCTCCTGCATCAGGCGCACGCGCTCGGGCCAGCCGGAAAGTGTGGCCTTGTCATTGCCGACCTGCACGTGGTCCAGCAGTTCCTGCGCGTAGTCGGTGATCTTCAGGTAGTAGCCCGGAATCTCGCGTTTTTCAACGACCGCGCCCGTGCGCCAGCCCTTGCCGTCAATCACTTGCTCATTGGCCAGCACGGTCTGATCGACCGGGTCCCAGTTGACGACTTGCGTCTTGCGGTAAGCGATGCCCTTTTCAAGCATTTTCAAAAACAGCCACTGGTTCCACTTGTAGTAGCTCGGGTCGCAGGTGGCGACCTCGCGGCTCCAGTCGATGGCCAGACCCAGAGCCTGCATCTGCTGCTTCATGTAGGCGATGTTGTCGTAGGTCCACTGCGCTGGCGGCACCTTGTTCTTGAGCGCAGCGTTTTCGGCCGGCAAACCAAAGGCGTCCCAGCCCATGGGCATGAGCACGTTGTAGCCCTTCATGCGCAGATGGCGCGTGAGCATGTCGTTGATCGTGTAGTTGCGCACATGGCCCATGTGCAGCTTGCCGCTGGGGTAGGGCAACATCGAGCAGGCGTAGTACTTGCCTTTGGGTTTCTTGCCCGAAGTGTCTTCGCTGACGCGGTAAGCGTCGAGTGCGGTCCACTGGGTTTGGGCCTTGCCTTCGACCGTGATGTGGTCGTACTTGACGTCGGGGGCGACGTCGGGGGTCTGGTTGTTGTCTTGCATGGGAAACCGGGAAATCTGGAAAAGGGCGAAAAGGCCTTGCCTGCAACGGCCAAAGGAGTGATTTTAGGACTTGCGTGTGCGGCGCCTCAGCGGCTGCCCGGGCTGGCCGCCGCCGGCGCTGCGTCAGCCGGCACTTCGGTCACAAAGCCGATGCGCGTCAGGCCGGCTTTTTGGGCCACGCCCAGCACCGCGATGACCTTGCCGTAGGGCGCGCTGGCGTCGGCCCGCAGCTGCACTTCGGTGCCGGGGTCCTGCGCTGCGGTGCGCGCCAGCCGCTCGGCCAGCTCGGCCAGCGACAGCGGGCGGTCTTCGAGGTAGGCCTGGCCCGCAGGGTCCACCACCAGCGAGATGCTGCGGGCGGCTTCGGCGCTGCCCGTGGCGGCATCGGTGCGGGGCAAGTCGAGTTTGATGGACGAGGCCAGGAGCGGCGCGGTCAGGATGAAGATGACCAGCAGTACCAGCATCACGTCGACCAGCGGTGTGATGTTGATCTGGCTCATGGGCTCGGCGTCTCGGGCGCCTTCGAGCCGGCCGAAGCCGCCGGCCTTCATGCGCC
>CAJAOB010000177.1 GCA_903941205.1 uncultured Burkholderiales bacterium
ACCCCCGCACCGCGGTTTGACCGTACTCGCGCGCCGCTCAAGCACGCTTTCCCCAACCTCAACCTCAACCTCAACCCACCCCAACCTGAAGGAACCCATGATGAAAACAAAATCCCTAAGCCTCGTTGTTTTGGCCGGCTGCATTTTGCTGACGGGCTGCAGCTCGATACGGCGCATCACGATGCCGGACGAGGATAACTTGTTGAGTGGTGCGGGTTCGGTGATGGTCGGAAACAAAAATGGCGAGGCCAGGGGGTTCGAGCAGATTGACATTGCGGAACTCCTGAAAAAATACGGCTTCGACGAGCCCCAAAAGAAACCTTCATCGGCCGATGTACCGGCCACGGCAAGTGACCTCCAATACCGCCGCAACGACCTGCAAGACGTGATCATTGCCGCATCCAACCAGCGCTGCGCCGCCTATCTGCGCACGCTGATTTCATCCAAGGCCCAAACCCAGATGGGCTGGGGCGGACTGGCCACCTTCCTGTCCGGAGCCGCGACGGTGACCACGCCGATTGCAGCGGCCCAGGTGCTGTCAGCCGGCAGCACCATCTCCAGCAGCTTCCTGAGCCTGTACAACGAGGCCTACTTCAACAGCCTGTCGGTCAACGTCATCTCGGCCGGCATCTCGAAGCAGCGAGAAGGACTTTTGCAATACCTGGACGAAGAGCGCAAGAAAGAAATGAGCCAGTATCCGGTCCACCGGGCCATTGCCGACGCGCTTGCCTACCACGCCGCCTGCAACATTGTTTCGGGCCTGGAGGCGGCAGCCGCTGCGACCAACGCGGCTGATGCGAAAGCGGTTGCGGGCAAAAAGGTGAGCCCGGTGTTGAGCGGTGCGTTAGCGCCCACTGCGAATGCGTCTGGCACGGCGAGAAAACCGTAGCCCCATGAACCTGACCACCTTGCTCGACGCGACTCTGGCCCGTCAGGCTTCAGACTTGCACTTGTCGTGCGGCATGCCGCCTTTGCTGCGGGTGCATGGCGAGCTGGTGGTGATGGATTTGCCGGTGCTGGATGCGCCGCAGCTTGATGCCTTGCTGGGTGAGGCCATGAGCGCCGGGCAGCGTGCGGCGTTTTCGAAGGCGCTGGAGCTGGACTTTGCTTTCGAGCTGGCCGGCCGGGCGCGCTTTCGGGTCAATGTGTTTGGGCAGCATCGCGGGCTGGGTGCGGTGTTTCGCAGCATTGCGGCCACGGTGCCGGCGCTCGAGACGCTGGGCGCGCCGGCCATTTTGGCGGAGCTGGCGCTCAAGCCGCGCGGGCTGGTGCTGGTCACCGGGCCGACCGGTTCGGGCAAATCGACCACGCTGGCGGCGATGCTTGATTTTTACAACCGCTCGCAGCGCGGTCACATCATCACGGTGGAAGACCCGATCGAGTTTGTTCACCAGCCGCAGCAATGCCTGGTGAGCCAGCGCGAAGTGGGCCGCCACACGCATGGCTTTGGTTCTGCGCTGCGGGCTGCGCTGCGCGAAGACCCGGACGTGATTCTGGTCGGCGAGTTGCGCGATCTGGAAAGCATGCGTCTGGCACTTTCAGCGGCCGAGACGGGGCATTTGGTGCTGGGCACCTTGCACACGGCCAGCGCCACCAAGACCATAGACCGCATCATTGACGCTTTTCCGGCGCATGAAAAAGAGCTGGTGCGCAGCATGCTGTCGGAATCCCTGCAAGGCGTGGTGGCGCAGACCTTGTGCCGCAGCGCCAAGGGCGCGGGCCGCGTGGCCGCGCACGAGGTGATGCTGGGCACCCCGGCGATTCGCAACCTGATTCGCGAGGGCAAGGTGGCGCAGATGTATTCGAGCTTGCAGACCGGCGCCAGCCAGGGCATGCAAACGCTGGACCAGAGCCTGGCGGCCCTGCTCAGGCAGCAGCGCATTTCGCTAGCCGAGGCGCGCAGCAAGGCCAACCAGCCGGGGCAGTTTCCGGGGTGATGCTGCCGGAATGAAGGGCCCTGGCGGTGCCGCCGTTTGACCTGTCGCTTGCCTTGATGTGTGCCTTGTTGCCTGCTGTCGCGCCCGTCGTGTTGCACGCCGCCTAAACGCGATCCAAGTCCCGTCCAAACCCGGCGCGCCCTGACTGACAGCCGGCCCGGCTGGCCTGGCGCCACGCCGTGTAAAAATCAGTACCGCCTTGATCCGGCTGCCTGGGTGCGGTCGCGAGGCTGCTGGCTTGGGTCTTCAGCGTCGCCTTTGAGCGGTCTCCTTGTTGCAGGCGCTCTTCGGCAAGCCCGGCTATTCGAGCCGTTTTGAATCGTTTTGACTCTTTTCAGCCCCTTCATCCTTTCATCCCTTTCTTCGAGAGCACTTTCACCATGAGCAGCACCAACGCCAAAACCTACACCGCCAGCGCCCCTCGCAAAGTCGCCTTTCTGGGCCTGGGCGTGATGGGTTATCCCATGGCCGGTCATCTGGCGCTGGCCGGGCACCAGGTCACGGTTTACAACCGCACGGCGGCCAAGTCTGGCGCCTGGTGCGCCGAGTTTGCCGCCACGGCCGCACCCCGCCAGGCGGCCACACCGCGGCTGGCCGCCGAGGGCGCCGACATCGTCTTTTGCTGCGTGGGCAATGACGATGACCTGCGCAGCGTGACGCTGGGCGCTGACGGCGCTTTTGCCGGCATGCAGCCGGGCGCGGTGTTTGTGGACCACACCACCGCATCGGCCAGCGTGGCGCGCGAGCTGTATGCCGCGGCCAAGGCGCTTGGCCTGCAATTCGTTGACGCGCCCGTCTCTGGCGGCGAGGCCGGCGCGCAAAACGGCGCGCTCACGGTCATGTGCGGCGGCGAGTCAGCCGCCTTTGACAACGTGAAGCCGGCCGGCATGGCGTTTGCCAAAGCCTTCACGCTGATGGGTGACAGCGGCGCGGGTCAGCTGACCAAGATGGTCAATCAGATTTGCATTGCCGGGCTTGTGCAGGGCTTGTCTGAAGCGATTGCGTTCGGCCAGAAAGCCGGTCTGGACATGAACCTGGCGCTGGACGTGATCGGCAAGGGCGCAGCGCAAAGCTGGCAGCTCGACAACCGCGGCAAGACCATGGTGGCCGACAAGTTTGATTTTGGCTTTGCGGTCGACTGGATGCGCAAGGACCTGGGTCTGGTGCTCGACGAGGCCAAGCACAACGGCGCGCGTTTGCCCGTCACGGCCCTGGTGGACCAGTTTTATGCGGATGTTCAGGCCATGGGTGGGCGCCGCTGGGACACGTCCAGCTTGATCAAGCGCTTGAAGTAAGCGCTCGAAGCAATCGCTGGAATTAGGCAGGGCCGGCCTGGCATGCCGGCCAGCGCTTCAGGGCCGGGGCTTGGCGGGCGCAGCGGCTGGAGGATTTGCCTCGGGTTGCAGGCGACGCAGCTGGTCGTCGCTGATTTCTTCAAACACCCGCACCACGCGGCGCGCGCCAGATGTGCCGCGGGCCAGAGTGGTGACGCGTTCGACTTCGCGCCTGGTGACGCGGCCCATGAGGTAGATCGTGCCGCGCTCGGTCACCACCTTGAAGGCGTTGCTTTGCAGTTCCGGATCGTCCAGGATCGACGCCTTCAGCCGGCCGGTGATGAGCAGGTCTGCCGAACGATCCATCAGCGAGGGCGTGTTCATCACGACCAGTTCATTGACCACCGAGGCCACGTTGTCCACCCGGCGCACGAGCTGCTCGACCGCTTGACGGTCTTGCTCGCTGGCCACATCGCCGGTTAGCAGAACCTGGCGGTTGAAGCTCACCGGATTGACGCGGACCCGGGTGCCGAAATCATTGCGCACGCGGGTCACGATGCGCAACTCGATGCTTTCGTCTTCAAGCTGCATCCCCGAGCTGCGCCGGTCGCTGGCGATCAGTGCAGCACCCCCTGCCGCACCGCCCAGTACCAGCGGCACGCAGGCCGTGAGGCTGGCGCCCAGACTGAGCAAGGCAGCTGAGAAAGCTGCAGCATGCAGCGAGCGCTTGAGATTGAAACGGTTCATGAAGAAAGCTCCTGTTCACCTAATAGCTGGGCGTCCACGCCGTCACAAATGCAGTTCAGCGCCAGCAAGTGGACCTCCTGGATTCGGGCGGCGCGCTCGTGTGGAACGCAAATATGCACATCGGTTTCGCGCAGCGCCTGCCCCAGCTTGCCGCCGGATTTGCCGGTCAGGGCCACCACGGTCATGTCCCGCTCATGCGCCGCCTCAACGGCTGCCAGCAAGTTGCCCGTGTTGCCGTCGACGCTCAGCGCCAGCAGCACATCGCCAGCGCTGCCAAAGGCGCGTACCTGCTTGGAAAAGACAGCGCTGAAATCCCAGCCGCTGGCCAGCCCGGTGATGACGGTCGCGTCGGGGGTCAGCGCCAGAGCGGCGAGTTCGGGGCGCTCGCGCTCGTAGCGGCCGACAAACTGCGCGGCGAAGTACTGCGCGCCGCAAGCCGAGCCGCCGTTGCCGCAGGCCAGCACCTTGCCGCCGCTGGTCACGCTGGCGAGGATGGCGGCAACGGCCGCGGCGACGGGCTTGGACAGCCCTTGCGCTGCCTGGTACTTGAGGTCTGCACTGTCAATGAAGTGCTGCTCAATACGTTGTTCGATCATGGCCGCAATGATAGCGGCTCAACCTGGCTGTTTGCCCAGCGGTTTTCTCAGTGGCCGCTGCAAGCCACCAGACTTCACAAGCCTTGACATGCATCAATGAATCGCGGGGTCAGGCGCCTAGAGTGAGTCGAACTCATTGAGTGCATGGCGGCGCTGAAGCTTGCCGGCACTTGTGCATGAGGTGACACAAGCTTCAGGAGACAAGCATGCAAGCGAGCCCGGAAAAACTGCTGTGGATGTACGAAAAGATGGTCGAGATCCGAGACTATGAGGAGACCATGGCCAAGGTCTATCTCGAGGGCAAGCTGCCCCCGCAGATCCAGAAAGGTCTGGCTTTTGACATCGGCTCCGGACCCGTGCCCGGCGAGATGCACCTGGCGGCCGGGCAAGAGCCGGTGGCGGTTGGCGTCTGCGCGCACCTGGGCCTGCAAGACACCGTGGTCGGCTCGCACCGGCCGCATCACTTTGCCATTGCCAAAGGTGTTCCGCTCGACAAGATGACCGCCGAGATGTTTGGCAAGGTCACCGGCCTGGGCAAGGGCAAGGGCGGGCACATGCACCTGTTTGACAGCGAACACAAATTCAGTTGCAGCGGCATCATTGGCGCGAGCATGCCGCCGGCCTGTGGCGCGGCGCTGGCCGCCAAGAAAATGGGCAAGGACTGGGTGGCGGTGGCTTTCTTTGGCGAGGGCGCGGCCAACCAGGGGGCTTTTCATGAAAGCCTGAACCTGGCGGCGCTCTGGAAACTGCCCGTGATCTTTGTCTGCGAAGACAACAAGTGGGCCATTTCAGTGCCCAAGTCGCAGGCGACCTCGGTGGCCTGGGTGGCCGACCGCGCGGCCGCTTATGGCATGCCCGGCATCCGCGTTGACAAGAACGAGGCACAAGCCGTGTTCGAGGCGGCAGGGCCCGCCGTCGAGCGCGCCCGCAAAGGCGAGGGGCCTAGCCTGATCGAGGTCAAGACGGATCGCTATTTCGGCCACTTTCAGGGCGACGGCGAGGTCTATCGGCCCAAGGACGAAGTCAGCGAGCTGCGCAAAAGCGACCCGATCCCGCAGCTGGCCGGCGTGCTCAAGGCGCAGGCGCTGATGAGTGATGCCGAAGCAGCGCGCATCGTGGCGCGGGCCCGGCAGCGGGTCAGCGAGGCCTTTGCCTTTGCCCGCCAAAGTGCTTATCCGCTGGCGCAGGACGCACTTGACGATGTCTTTGCCTGAGCCGCCAACCCGCACCCAACACCAACCAGGAGCAAAACATGAGTGCCAACCGCAAACTCACGATGGCGCAGGCCATTGCTGAAGGCATCGCGCAGGAAATGACGCGCGATCCCAAGGTCTTTGTCATGGGCGAGGACATCGGCGCCTACGGCGGTATCTTCGGCGCCACCACAGGCTTGCTCGAGAAGTTCGGCAAGGACAGGATCATGGACACGCCGATCTCGGAAACCGCCTTCATTGGCACCGCGACGGGTGCGGCGGCGGCCGGTCTGCGGCCCATCGTGGAGCTGATGTTTGTTGATTTCTTCGGCGTCTGCATGGACCAGATCTACAACCACCTGGCCAAGAACACCTACATGGCCGGCGGCAACATCAAGCTGCCCGTGGTGCTGACCACGGCCATCGGCGGCGGCTACAACGACGCCGCGCAGCACTCGCAATGCCTGTACGGCACCTTTGCCCACATGCCGGGTATCAAGGTCGTGGTGCCCTCGAACGCCTATGACGCCAAAGGCCTCATGACGCAGGCGATCCGTGACGATAACCCGGTGATGTTCATGTACCACAAGGGCATCATGGGCCTGCCCTGGATGGCGTATTTCGAGGGCAGTACCAACGAAGTGCCGGAAGAAAGCTACACCATCCCTTTTGGCCAGGCCAAAGTGGTGCGCGAAGGGCGCGACCTGACCATCGTCAGCATCAGCCAGATGGTGCAAAAGGCGGTGATGGCGGCGGCCGAACTGGCCCGCGAAGGCATAGACGCCGAGGTGCTGGACTTGCGCACCCTGGTTCCGCTGGACCGCCAGGCGGTGCTCAAGTCGGTTCGCAAGACCGGCCGGCTGCTGGTGGCCGACGAAGACTACCTGGGCTTCGGGCTCAGCGGCGAGATATCGGCCATCGTGGCCGAAAACCTTGACAGCGTGCTGCTCAAGGCGCCGATCCGCCGCCTGGCCGTGCCCAATGTGCCGATTCCCTACAGCCGGCCGCTCGAGCAATTTGTCATTCCACAGGTGGCGGGCATCGTGCAGGCCGCGCAGGGTCTGATGAACTCGCATGTGGCCGAGGGCGCGCACGCATGAAGGACGTGACCCTGGGGGCGCAGGCCTGGACCGATGTGGAGCCAGACGTGCAGGCCCTGCTGGACAAATGGCTGGTCGCCAAGGGCGATCGCGTGGTCGCCGGGCAGCCGCTGGCCAATGTGGTGCTGGTCAAGTCCAACCAGGAGATCCTGTCTCCGGCCAGTGGCACGGTAGACGACATTCTGGTGCCGGCTGGCGAGACGTTTGCGCGGGGCCAGTCACTTGCCCGGCTTAAGGATGCGCCGTAAGCACGGCCGCCCAAGAGCAGGCCTGGAACGCGCAGCAGCTTGAAGGGCCGGTGCTGGCGCCGGCTTGGCGCGTCTGGACCTACGCTGCGCCTTCGGTGGTGCTCGGTTGCGCGCAGCGCGGGCTGTTGCTTTTGCACGGGCCCAAGCTGGAGCCGGGACCGGGGCTGAAAACCGAACAGCAAACCGCGCAACAAACGGGGTATCAAACTGGGCAACAAAGCGGACTTGAGCGCCGCGTCGAATGGCTGCTGCGCGAGTCGGGCGGCGGTGCGGTGCTGACCGGTCCGTGGCTGGTCGGTGTTTCGGTGGCTTTGCCGCCGGGGCATGGCTGGTTGGGCCGGAGCCTGAGCGAGAGCTACCGGCCGCTTGCCGACTTGCATGTGCGCGCGTTGAAAGCCTTTGGCGTGAGCGCGCGCGCCTTGCCGCCTCAGGCCGCAGGGCCTGCCGCCGTGCGCGGTTTCACGCCGGTCGGCTGGGCCTGCTTTGGCAGCTTGTCGCCCTGGGAAGTGGTGGACGGCGAAGGGCGCACGCTCGTTGGCATGGCGCAAAGGCGGCGCAAGCA
>CAJAOB010000178.1 GCA_903941205.1 uncultured Burkholderiales bacterium
CTCCACCGGTCCGGACGTTCTGCTCCGGCCGCCCTATCACCGCGCATGCGGCGCCGCACATGGCCACGCAATGCGGCCCGCCCACGAGTCCCATAAGCATGGCAGTGGCGGCCAGACTGGTTTGCATCAGATGATTTTAGAAAATCGGGACCTGTTGCGATCTGCCTGCAAATACCGGTCAAAGGTCATCGCGACCGCTCGGACAAAAAACCAGCCCAGGGCCGTCACCTCGATGCCGCTGCGGTTGACAAGGATCAAGCCTTGCGCGGCCAGATCCGATAGCGCCTCCAGTTCCGTCGCGAAGTAACGCTCGAAGTCAATCAGAAAGGCCAATTCAATCGCCTCGAACTGCAACTCGCCCTGGCACATCAAGGCCATGATGACCGCGCGCCGCAAAAGGTCGTCGCGCGTCAGCGCCATGCCGCGGACCACAGGCAAGCGCCCCTGATCCAGCAAATCGTAATACTCATCGATGGACTTGGCGTTCTGGCTGTAGGTCGCGCCAACCCGGCCAATCGCCGATACGCCTAGCGCGATCAGGTCACAGTCCGGCTGCGTGCTGTAACCCTGAAAATTTCGGTGCAAGCGCCCTTGCCGCTTGGCGACGGCAAGCGCATCGTTCGGCAGCGAAAAATGATCCATGCCGATGTAGACGTAGCCAGCGGCCTCAAAGGCGGCGAGCGAGCGCGAGAGCATGGCGATCTTTGCTGTGCCGGAGGGCAACTCGGCACTCACGATGCGCCGCTGCGGCTTGAAGCGCTCGGGCAAGTGAGCATAAGCATAAAGCGCTATTCGGTCCGGCCGAAGTTGCGCCATCAGTTCCAGAGTCCGGTCAAACGACTCGGGTGTTTGCTTCGGCAATCCATAAATCAGGTCTACGTTGATGGACTCGAAACCCAATGCGCGGGCCGCCTCGACAAGCGCAAAAACCCGCTCCGCTGGCTGCACGCGGTGGACGGCCTTTTGCACCGAAAGATCAAAGTCCTGAACACCGAAACTCAAACGGTTAAAACCAAGTTCGGCAAGCACGGCCAGTCGCTTCGCGTCAACCGTGCGGGGATCGACTTCGATCGCGTATTCGCCACCGGGCGCCAGATTGAAGCTGCGCCTGAGCATGGCCATCAGGCCCCGCAGTTCGTCGTCTGACAGATAGGTCGGGGTTCCACCGCCAAGATGCAACTGGCTGACCGCCTGACCCGACCCCAGATGAGCGACATGCAAATCCACTTCGCGGCTGAGGTAGCGCAGATAGGCGTCCGCACGTTCGTGGTGCTTAGTCACGATCTTGTTGCAGGCGCAGTAATAGCACAGCGATTCGCAAAATGGCACATGCACATAAAGAGATAAAGGCAGGTTCATCGCCGCTGCACCGGCATGGCGCTGCTCAAGCGCCTGCACATAGTCAGCCGAAGTGAAAGCCTCGACAAAGCGATCAGCCGTCGGGTAGGAGGTGTAGCGGGGACCGACAAGATCAAAACGGCGCAACAGATCAGGTGAAACGACACTCATGAAACAGGTCCTTGGAGTCCGCAATGGATTGCTCGTACTTTGATGCCTGACACGCCCATCAGCATTGACGTGGATCAAGCAACACAGCGCGATCACAGCATGACGCGCCAGTCGCCTTCATCGCAGCAAGAAAAATGATCTCTAGGCGTTAGGCCCGGAGTCAACGAAAATAGATTCATGAACAAGGAAATCATGAAAGTCGCCTGCTCAAACTGCAACCTGCGGGAGTTGTGCATGCCCATGGGGCTAAACGAGCAAGAACTCATCAGGGTCGACGAACTGGTCACCACAAGACGTCAGGTCAAACGTGGCACGTCTTTGTTCCACAACGGCGAAAAATTCACGTCGCTCTTCGCCATACGCACCGGTTTTTTCAAAACCAGCGTCACCACCGAAGACGGTCGCGATCAGGTCACCGGCTTTCAGATGGCCGGCGAAATCATCGGGCTCGATGGAATCGTCAACGATCAGCATACTTGTGACGCCATCGCGCTAGAGGACGCTGAAGTCTGCGTGATGCCCTTTGACCGGATTGAAGAAATTTCGCGCGAGGTCAATGCACTCCAGCACCATGTCCACAAGGTCATGAGCAGAGAAATCGTGCGCGAGCACGGCGTCATGCTGCTGCTGGGCAGCATGCGCGCAGAAGAACGCCTGGCGGCATTCTTGCTCAACTTGGTGCAGCGTCTGCAAGCCCGCGGCTTTTCCAGGTCAGAGTTGATCCTACGGATGACGCGGGAAGAAATTGGCAGCTATCTGGGCATGAAGCTTGAAACCGTCAGCCGCACCTTTTCAAAGTTCTCCGATGACCGGGTGATTGACGTCAAGCAAAGGCATATCTGCATTCTTGACGCCGATGCACTCAAGCGGATCGTCAACTCTCAGATTTGCCACTGAGAGTTTCTGCGTTGACACGGCGCTCGGATCTGGACAACCACAAAACCAGCGCATTGCAGGCTGCGGCGATCAGCCAAAACATGAAGAACGCCACCGAGTACACGGTCTGGCGCGAGGGTTGCGGAACCTGGCCTGACCAGTGAATCTCGCCCGGATCGACCAGGGAAAAAACCAGCGCTTCGATCAGGCAGGCGGCCAGGAACGACGGCCACAAAATCAACACACCCTGGCGCAAGACGGACGGCTGCCCAGACATCTCTTCCTTAACGTCTGCCTGACCGTCTTGCTTGCCATCTTCCTCGCCGTCCTCAAGTGTGTCAGGGCTTTGCATCGATCTTGCCTCCGGTGGCGCTGTGATTGCGCGCGACATTGGCCGGCTGCATGGGGGGCCGCGCGGTTCGGACCTCATGAGACATCGCGCGACCTTCGCTGAAATGCTCATCCGGAACCAGCCGGTCAGGGCCCTGAAGAATATAGACCGCGGTGATGCCGCAAGCGACGACGGCCGAGAGCGGCCCGGCTATCACCATCCAGACATAGGGCTCGCGCCACCAGGGCCGCCCGACCCAAGGATCGCTAGCGCCTGACGCGCTCTCAGCACTTCGATGGAGGCTATTTTCGATGTGACTCATGGAGCTCTTTCTTAGTCAAGACCCAGCCCGCGCCACAGCGAGTCCAGGTTCAAAGCAGCGCACATTAGCGCGGCACCAAAAACACAGACTTTTCGGCCAACTCGCTCTGCCCGCCAGCATCCCTGATCAAAAACGTGATCGCGTGCGAACCGGGGCTTGCCGCATTGGGGGGCACTTGCACACGCACGGGCACCCAGCGCGAGCTCGCCGGATCGACCATCACCGTGGTATCCGACGCCACATGGGCACCCGCCAGACCGATCACGCGCAGCTGGTAAGACTGCGGCGTTTCGGTGGCATTCATGATCTGCAAGCGATAGACGTTTTCAAGCAATCCCTGACCCACGATGCGCGCCAGTGCACCCCGGTCGCGCACCACGTCAACCTTGAACGGTGCGCGCATGATCAGACTGCCGAGCAAGGCCGCAGTGACGCCCAGTAGCATCGTCGAATAAATCAGCACACGGGGGCGTAAGACCCGGCGCAGAATTTGCGCGCGGGAGAGCTTCAAGCGAATGCCGTTGGGCGTGCTGTAGCGGATCAGCCCGCGCGGGTAATGCATCTTGTCCATGACCGTGTTACACACATCGATGCACGCCGAGCAACTGATGCACTCGTATTGCAGACCCTTGCGGATATCAATGCCGGTAGGGCAAACCTGCACGCACAAGCCACAGTCAATGCAGTCGCCAAGTCCCTTGGCCTGGTATTGCGCGGGGCTGTCACTGCGGGGGCGAACGCCGCGACCTTCGCCGCGACTCTCGTCGTAGGTAACGATCAGCGTGTCGCGGTCAAACATGGCGCTTTGAAAGCGCGCGTACGGGCACATGTACTTGCAGACTTGCTCGCGCATCCAGCCGGCGTTGCCGTAGGTGGCAAATCCGTAGAACAGGATCCAGAACCACTCCCAAGGCCCCATCGACAAGGTGCTGACTTCCCGGGCAAGCTCGCGAATCGGGGTGAAGTACCCGACGAAGGTGAAACCCGTCCACACGCCCATCGCGATCCAGACGCCATGCTTTGCGGTTTTGCGAGCGACCTTGGCCGCGCTCAGCGGCGCATCATCGCGGCGCATGCGAACAGCCCTGTCACCCTCGATCCTGCGCTCGACCCACATGAAAATCTCTGTGTAAACGGTTTGCGGACAGGCATACCCACACCACAGACGACCCGCCACAGCAGTGAACAAAAAGAGTGACAAGGCGCTGATAACGAGAAGCCCTGTGAGATAGATCAGGTCTTGCGGATACAGCACCAGATGGAAGATGTAAAAACGACGCGCCACCAGATCGAAAAGCATGGCTTGACGATCGTTGATGGACAACCACGGCACACCATAAAAGACCAACTGGGTCGCCCACACCAGAGTCCAGCGCCAGCGACTGAACCAGCCTGAAACACTGCGGGCGTAGATCTTCCGGTCCGCCTGGTAAAGCGATGCCACCGAGCTGGAGTCCGCGCCCGCGTCAAAGCCAGCGGTCTCATCTGGACCAAGCTTGCGCACAGCGATCGGGATCATCCGAGGTATGGCGCGAGGGCTGTCTGGGGCACCTGACACTGAAAATCTCCTGAATCGCAGAGCCACCCGGGCCTCGCACTTACCTGACGCTCAAGGCGGCGAGCGCCAACCAGATCGTCGTGAAAAAACCGGTGCTTACTTGATCGACGTCACCGCCGCAGCAGGTACCTGAACGACTAAAGGCTTGTCCGTCGGCGCAGAGGCCACGGGCACACCACCACGCAAGCTGAGCACATAAGCGGCCACCACATGAATCTGCTCTGGCGTCAGCTTGGGCGCCTGCGCCGGCATGACGTTGTTTTTGCCGTTCTTGATGGCGCTGACAATCGCCGCCTCGCCCCAGCCATGCAGCCAATAATCGTCCGCAAGATTGGGTGCACCCAGCGCCTTGTTGCCCTTGCCGTCCATGC
>CAJAOB010000179.1 GCA_903941205.1 uncultured Burkholderiales bacterium
CCGAACAGGCTAGCGAGGGTGCTGAGGGGCAGTCCTGATCCGGTAGGTCGATTGGTTTCCAGGGGTCTCAAGCCTCACACTCTTTTTGGGAGTGTGAGGCTTTTTCAATGATGCCGGCTTGGGATAAAGTCTCCCCATGATCGCTGCCTTGACCTATTCCGCATGAGCAATCAGTCGATCTTCGCCCTGGCCGTACTGGCCCTGACGGTGTTTTGGGCGGTTGGCGCCTACAACCGTCTGATGCGCTTGAAAAACGCCATTGCCGAAGCTTTCATGGCGATTGACCTGCCGTTCAAGGACCGGCATGACATTCTTCTCAAGCTCATCGAGGCCGTTGGCGAGTACCTCCAGCACGACCGGGCGATGCTTGCCGGCTTGATGCAGGCTCGCAACGTGGTGAGCAGCGCCAACGACACGGTACGCGCGCGACCTGGCGCCCATTCGGCGGTCCGCGCACTGATGGCTGCGGAGAAAAAGTTGCAAGAACAATTGGACGCGCTTTGGCTCGCAGCTTCCGACATCTTGGCGTTGCAGGCAGACCTGAGAGTGCGTGAACTCGTCCAGCAACTGGCGCAGAGCCAGGGCCAGTTGGCCTTTTCATGCCAGGCTTTCAACAACTGCGTGAGCAACTTCAATGCCGCCCGAGGGCAGTTCCCGCCCCTTCTTGTCGCCCGTCTCTTCGGGCTGCAGCCGGCGCTCAAGCTGAGCTTCGGGGCTGAGGCCTAGCAGCAGGGTCTTTGGTCTGCGCATGTACTGGATAGCCCTGACCCTGAGAATCGCTGGGTGGGTTAAATTATTCCTTGTGGCGAATTGCGGCGGCCGGACTTCCGCGCTTGCGCTTATGCCATTTATCTACGAGACCTCCAGGAGCAAACCGATGAATAAGAAAACACGATTTTTGGCGCTCTGTATGTTTGCAGGCTGGCAATTGCTGATGGCGCCAGCGCGCGCGCAGGCGCCTGCTGATCAGCAAGTTCTCTATACCAGGGCGCTGGCTGCGACCTGCGCCAATTGCCACGGCACCGACGGGCGCGCGGTGGAAGGCTCCAGCGTCGTCTCACTCGCCGGCCTCGACAGAACCTACCTGATCGCGCAAATGCAAGCCTTCAAGACAGGCGCCCGACCGGCCACCGTAATGCACCAGATCAGCAAGGGCTACAGCGAGACTCAAATCGGCATCATCGCCAGCTATTTCGCAGCGCAGAAAAAATAAGAGGATGACCATGAAACAGACTTCGTCGAGCCCCCTTCAGGCGCGCCTGCCGCGCCGCACGTTCCTGCAATCAAGCGCAGCGCTGGGTCTGCTCGGGCTGGCCGGTTGCGCCACCACGTCGATTCCATCGCGCGCCAGGGTGGTCGTCATCGGTGGGGGCTACGGCGGCGCCACGGCGGCCAAATATGTGCGCATGCTGTCGGACTACAAGATTGATGTGGTCCTGATCGAGCCCCAGGACGCCTTCATGTCGTGCCCGATCTCCAACCTGGTGCTCAGTGGCGGCAAACAATTGGCCGACCTCATGACGCCCTACACGGCACTCGCTCGTCGCCACGGTGTGACCGTTGTCAAGGACCTGGCTGCCGCTGTTGATACCCAGCGCAAGACAGTGACCCTGGCCAGCGGCGCCACCATCGCCTATGACAAACTGGTGGTCTCTCCCGGTGTCGAACTCGCCATGGGCAGCATCGAAGGGCTCCAGGCGGCGAATGGCTCCGGACAGATCCTGCAAGCCTGGAAAGCGGGTGCCGAAACCGTCGCCCTGCGCCGGCAACTTGAAGCCATGCCCGACGGCGGCGTCTTCGCCATCGCCATTCCCGAGGCACCTTACCGTTGCCCGCCCGGCCCCTACGAGCGTGCCTCGGTGGTGGCAGGCTACTTCAAGGCCAACAAGCCCCGCAGCAAGGTGCTGATTCTGGACGCCAACCCGGATGTCACGTCCAAAGGACCCCTGTTCAAGAAGGTCTGGGCTGAACAATACAAAGGGATGGTCGAATACCGTGGCCAGCATAAGGCGGTGGCTGTCGACGCCAAGGCCGGCCTGATCAAGTTTGAAGTGCAAGACGATGTCAAGGCCCAGGTGCTCAATGTCTTGCCGCCCATGCGCGCTGGCAGCATCGCGGCGAAAGCGGGTCTCAATAACCAGGCCAATCAGCGCTGGTGCGGCGTCAATTACCTTAACTTCGAGTCAACAGCAGCCAAAGATGTGCATGTGCTGGGTGACTCGATCCAGATTGCCCCCGGCATGCCCAAGAGCGGCCACATGGCCAACAGCCATGGCAAGGTAGCGGCAGCGGCCATTGTGGCCCAGCTCTCGGGCTGGGATATCAACCCTGCGCCCATGCTCACCAATACCTGCTACAGCTTTGTTGACAACAAGAACGTCGTGCATGTGGCCAGCGTGCATGAATACGTCAGCGCCGAAAAGACCTTCAAGACCGTGGCCGGATCAGGTGGCTTGAGCGCCGCGCCGAGTGAACTGGAGGGCGTTTACGCGCTCAACTGGGCGAGCAACATCTGGGCAGATACACTGCTTTGATCGCAGGGGCTTCGGCCCCTTTTTTAATTGTTCAACGCGTTGGCTGCTGACGGCACCCGCCGGCGCCAGCGAGCTGGTTCGGCTCATGCCGGGCCGCCGGCCTAGGCGCCCTTATCCATGCAAGAACCCCGAGATCCGACGCCACTGTGGCAGCAGTTGCAAGGTGCTGCCAAGCTGCTGCTTGCCGTTCGCGCGGGTCGCTCCCTGACGGCTGAACTGGAGCGGGTTCCGCCGCCCTTGCGGCCCGGCGTTCAGGCCTTGGGTTTTCATGCCCTGCGTTGGCTCGGGCGTGCCGAGGCGCTGCGCCTGCAACTGGCCAGTCGTCCAGCACCGCCAGAGTCTGATGCCTTGCTGTGCGTGGCATTGGCGCTCGCCTGCGAGGTCGACGGGACGCTCTACACCGAATACACCCTGGTCGATCAGGCGGTCGAGGCCGCCAAACGCTGCGAAGAAACCCGGCATCAGGTCGGCTTCATCAACGGTTGTCTGCGACGGTTTTTGCGGGAGCGCCAGGCGCTTCTGGCGGTTTGCGAGCGCAAGCCGCAAGCCGTTTGGAACCACCCGCAATGGTGGATCGACCGGGTTCGCAAAGACCACCCGAATGCCTGGCAATCCGTTTTGCAGGCCAACAACAGCCGGGCTCCGCTGACGCTGCGCGTCAACCTTCGAAAGACCAGCCAGACGGACTATTTGGCCGACTTGCGTAGCGGCGGCCTGGAGGCCGCACCGGTTGGCGCGCAAGGAGTTTTGCTGACCAGCCCTTGCGCCGTGACGCGCTTGCCAGGCTTTACCGAGGGGCACTTCTCGGTGCAGGATGCCGGCGCCCAACTGGCTGCGCCGCTGCTCCTCGAGGGGCTAGCGCCTGCCGTCTCAGGTCATGCCTTGCGGCTTTTGGATGCCTGCGCAGCGCCCGGCGGCAAGACTGCGCATCTGCTCGAACTGGCTGATGCGGAGTTACTGGCGCTCGATATTGACAGCGCGCGCTGCGAACGGATCCGGCAAAACCTCGACAGGCTGCAATTGCAGGCACACATCAAAGTGGCCGACGCCGGCCAGCCCGCATCGTGGTGGAACGGCCACTTGTTTGACGGCATATTGCTCGACGCTCCCTGCACGGCCTCGGGTATCGTACGCCGCCATCCCGACGTGCGCTGGTTGCGCCGCCCCGGCGATATTGCCCAGCTTGCAGCGCAGCAGTCGCGACTGCTTCAGGCTCTGTGGCCGCTGCTCCGGCCGGGCGGGCGCCTGCTGTACTGCACTTGCTCGGTATTCCTGGCGGAAGGGCGAGCGCAGATCGAAACGTTTCTTATGCACCACACTGACGCACTGTTGCAGCCATCGCCCGGCCATTTGCTGCCGCAAAATGTCGGGAGCGGACCGGTCTTCCCGGACAATTTGCTGCGTGAGTACGATGGTTTTTATTACGCTCTACTGGAAAAGCACGCCGCTTGACGGCGCTATCCGGCATGGGACCGTCCGCAAACTGTCTCTTTTGACATTTTTGCTGGCAACTTTGCTGATTTTTCTGCCGGCGGCCAGCGCTGCCGGACTTGCCCATGCGGCGCCAACCTCGGCGCATCTGAGCCAGTTCCGCACCGAGATTGCCGACGACGGGATTTACCTCAACGCCTCGGTGTCCTTCGAACTGCCCGCGGTGGTAGAAGACGCCTTGCTCAAGGGCATAGCGCTTTTCTTCGTCCTTGAAGTCGATATTTACCGCGAGCGCTGGTACTGGACCGACCCCCGTGTCGCCAGCGCGGCCCGCACCGTCAGGCTGGCCTACCAGCCTCTGACACGTCGTTGGCGCGTCAATATCGGCCCCGGCGTCATGGGCACTTCGGCCGGTCTGCGAGCCACCTTTAACCAAAACTATGACACCCTGAGCGAGGCCCTGTCAGCCGTTCAGCGCGTGGCCCGCTGGAAAGTCGCCGAAGTCGCTGACATACGGCCGAGCGCCGACCATCGTGTCAACTTTAGCTTTAAATTAGACCTGTCCCAATTGCCCCGACCCTTTCAGATCGGGGTCGTCGGTCAGCGTGAGTGGAGCATTGCCCTTGAGAGCGAACAGCGGCTGCTCTTGCACGCGGCTCGACCGGCCGATGCTGTCAGAGACAGCGCCCAAGAAGGTCTGAAGTGAGCCCGGGCAGCTTGCGGGCGGACCGCGGCAGCCGAGGTCTTCGCTGGGCCATGGGGCTGGGCGTTGGCGTGGTTGTCGCGCTGGGACTGGTGCTGATTTTTCTGCTGACCCAGGCCACCGGCAATCGCGAACTCTACGAGCGCAACTACGCGGTTCTTTTCGGGCTCAATATTGGCGTGGCGGTGCTGCTCCTGAGCGCCACCGGCTGGATCGTCTCGCGTCTTTGGCTTCGGTTTCGCCAACGCAAGTTTGGCAGCCGTCTGCTGCTCAAGCTGGCCGCCATCTTTGCTCTGGTCGGGCTGTTGCCGGGGCTCACGATTTACGTGGTCTCCTACCAGTTCGTTTCCCGGTCCATCGAGAGTTGGTTTGATGTCAAGGTGGAAGGTGCACTGGCTGCCGGCCTGAATCTGGGCCGTGTGACGCTGGACACCATGGCGGCCGATCTCGGAAGTCGCAGCCAGCAGGCGGCCACGCAGTTCGCGCTGTCCACCGAACCGTCGCCCAGCTTGGCGCTTGAGCGCCTGCGTGAGCAATTGGGCGTCAAGGATTTATTGCTCTGGAATGCCAACGGGCAACTCATCGCCAGCGCAGGGCAGTCGCGTTTCATCTTGCAGCCCGACCGTCCGTCTGCCCAACAGCTGCGGCTGGCGCGTAGCAAGCGCGTGACCACGCAGATCGAGGGCCTGGAAGACGCCGTGCTGGTTGGAGGTACTTCCCCGGGTGCTACCGCCACCAGCAGTCGCAAGGCCCGCATCAAGGCACTGGCTCTGGTGAGCGATTCGAACTTCGGATTGGCCAGCGCTGATCGCTTCCTGCAGGTCGCCGAAGACTTGCCGCCGGATCTGGTCGCCAACGCCATGGCTGTTCAAGAAGCCAACCGTGAATACCAGGAGCGCGCGCTGGCTCGGGGCGGTCTGCGCAGGATGTATATCGGCACGCTGACGCTGAGCCTGTTTCTTGCGGTATTCGGAGCCGTGCTGCTTGCTGTCCTGCTCGGAACCCAACTGGCCAGACCGCTGCTGCTGCTGGCGGACGGTGTCCGGCAGGTCACCCAGGGCGACTTGCGTCCCAAAGCCGTACTGGAAACCCGTGACGAACTCGGCGGCCTCACGCGCTCTTTTGCCGACATGACCCAGCAACTGGCCGATGCCCGCTCTGCCGTCCAGCAAAGCATGAACCAGGTCGATGCCGCAAGGGCCAACCTTCAGGCCATTCTTGACAACCTCACCGCTGGCGTGCTCGTGCTCGACACAGCCGGCCGCATCCGCTCCAGCAACCCCGGTGCGGCGCGCATCTTGCAGGTGCCGCTGGCCCAGCACCTTGGCAAGTCGCTGGAGGACGTGCCGGGTCTGGAAGTCTTTGGCCGCGGTGTTCAAGCTCAGTTTCAAGTCTATTTGGCAGAGAACAGCGCCCACAACCTGGAGCATTGGCAGCAGACCTTCGAGCTGCATGGTGGATCGGCCGGCTCCGACGATGGTGCGGTCACGCTGATCGCCCGCGGCGCGAAGATGCCGGGCACCGAGGAATGCCTGCTTGTGTTTGACGACGTGTCGGCCATGGTGTCGGCGCAGCGTGCGCAGGCCTGGGGCGAAGTTGCCCGGCGTCTGGCGCACGAAATCAAGAACCCGCTGACGCCGATCCAGTTGTCGGCCGAGCGCCTTGAAATGAAGCTCGCCAACAAGCTCCCGCCGCCCGAGCAGGCCATGCTCGCCAAATCAGTCAAAACCATCGTCGATCAGGTTGACGCAATGAAGCGGCTGGTCAACGACTTTCGGGATTACGCGCGCTTACCAACGGCAGATCTCAAACCCGTGGACCTCAATGCGCTGGTCACCGAGGTGATGCAGCTCTACGCGGATGACGCGGCGCAGTCGATTCAAGTCGAGCTTGATCCGTTGGCGCCCAGGGTTCAAGGCGATGCGCAGCAGCTGCGGCAAGTGCTGCACAACTTGTTGCAAAACGCCCAGGACGCGCAGGAAGGTCTCACAGACTCGCAGCCGACCGGCATCACCGTCAAGACGGAGTTCTCGCCGAGCTCCCGGCGGGTTCGGTTGATCGTGCGCGACAAGGGCACAGGCTTTCCCGACAACATCCTTAAGCGCGCCTTCGAGCCTTACGTCACCACCAAGGCCAAGGGGACGGGACTAGGCTTGGCTGTGGTGAAGAAAATTGCCGACGAACATGGCGCGCGCATTGATATTTCCAACCGGGTCGCGGCCGGGGTCGTGCAGGGTGCCCAAGTGTCGCTATCATTCGCAGTGGTGGCTTGACAACACTTGGGCCTTCCGGCCAGCAGATAGAGCAAAGCGAAGCTAAGGGCAGCATTCAATGGCAAATATCTTGGTAGTGGACGACGAACTCGGTATCCGCGACCTGTTATCCGAAATCCTGAACGACGAGGGCCATCAGGTCGAGCTGGCTGAAAACGCCGCGCAGGCCCGCTTGGCCCGCAGTCGCGGCCGTCCTGACCTGGTTCTGCTCGATATCTGGATGCCCGATACAGACGGCGTCACGCTGCTCAAGGAATGGTCCTTCGGCGGCTTGCTCACCATGCCCGTCATCATGATGAGCGGCCACGCCACTATCGATACGGCGGTTGAAGCCACCAAGATCGGCGCAATGGCCTTTCTTGAAAAACCCATCACCCTGCAAAAGCTGCTCCAAGCCGTCGAGCACGGCCTCACCAAGCTTTCTGCGCGCAAATCTGGCGTAAACCTTGCCGGCGTGCAAACCGTGGAGCCAACGGCCGCGGGCGGTGTCAACTACCCGGCAGCCATCGAGGACACCAGCCCCAAGGCTACGCAAAGTTTTCTGCTTGAAAAGCCGCTGCGAGATGCGCGCGACGAGTTCGAGAAAGCCTACTTCGAGTTCCATCTGCACCGCGAAGGCGGCTCCATGACCCGTGTGGCTGAAAAGACTGGGCTCGAACGCACTCACCTCTATCGCAAGCTCAAGCAACTGGGTGTGAACCTCAGTCGCGTCAAACGACCTGCCTGAAGCCCGAAAGCGCGGCTTCTGTGATATCAACCTCGCCTACCCTAGAAACGTGCTTCATAGCTGATGATTGAAAACCAGTTTCAGGAGGCAGAAATGCGCGAATCAAAGCCACGGGCACGGTACACACTGGAATTCAAGTTGGAGGTGGTCAGGAGAGGTCAGTTGGTGGCCGTCGCGGCCAAGATACGCCCCGATGGCCACCCCAAACTGCCCCACTTATGGCCGGTCAAACTGCCCCAGGCAAGACGGCCGGATTATGACGGCTCTGGGCTGATGGCCAG
>CAJAOB010000180.1 GCA_903941205.1 uncultured Burkholderiales bacterium
CCAAAAGGTGCGCGATGCAGAGCGCGAGCGCCAGTTTGAAGAGTTTAAGGACCGCACCGGTGAAATCATCACTGGCGTCGTAAAGTCGGTTGAGTTCGGCCATGTCGTTGTCGACCTTGGCCGCGCTGAAGGCGTTATCCGCCGTGACCAGCAAATTCCGCGCGAAGTTGTCCGTGGTGGCGACCGCGTTCGCGCTCTGATCATGAAGGTGCAGCGCGAAAATCGTGGCCCGCAGATCCTGTTGAGCCGTGCGCATCCTGACTTCATGAAGAAGCTGTTTGCGCAGGAAGTTCCTGAAATTTACGACGGCGTCATCGAAATCAAGGCCGCTGCGCGTGACCCCGGCAGCCGCGCCAAAATTGGTGTTATCAGCCACGATAGCAGCATCGATCCCGTCGGCGCATGCGTCGGTATGAAGGGTAGCCGCGTTCAGGCCGTCGTTCAGGAAATGCAGGGCGAGAAAATCGACATCATTCCATGGTCGGAAGATACAGCGACGTTCATCGTAAACGCGTTGCAGCCTGCGACTGTTAGCCGCGTTGTCATCGACGAAGAAGAAGGCCGCATCGAAGTTGTCGTTCCTGACGATCAGTTGAGCCTTGCCATTGGCCGTCGTGGCCAGAACGTCCGTTTGGCTTCGCAGCTGACCGGCCGTGGTATCGACATCATGACCGAAGCGGAATCGAACGAGAAGCGTCAGAAAGAATTTGTCGAGCGTTCGGAAATGTTCCAGCAAGAATTGGATGTGGATGAAACCTTGGCGCAGCTTCTGGTTGCTGAAGGCTTTAGCGAACTTGAAGAAGTTGCTTATGTCGATCCGTCTGAAATCGCTGCCATCGAAGGCTTTGACGAAGGTTTGGCGGAAGAGCTTCAGAGCCGCGCACAAGAAGCGCTTGATCGCCGTGAGGAAGCCAACCGGACCGAACGCCGTGAATTGGGTGTGGAAGACGCGCTTGCGGAACTCCCCATTCTGACGGAAGCGATGCTTGTTGTACTGGGTAAAGCCGGCATCAAGACACTTGATGATCTCGCTGACTTGGCGACCGACGAACTCATCCAAAAGGCACGTGAGCCGCGCCGCAACGAACGCAGCGACCGCGAAATGCGCCGCAATCGTACGGAAGATAAGGCTGGCGTCTTGGCGGTGTTCGGATTGTCTGAAGAACAGGGCAATGAAATCATCATGGCCGCACGCGCACACTGGTTCGACGACGAAGACAGCGCGCCAGCTTCGGATATCATAGAGGAGGACGCGGTTGCAGCGGACGACTCCCAATGAGAACCGACACTCCCCAATAAGGAAGTGCATATTGTCAGGTGAGCATGGGACTCGTGCCCAGCTCATCCGGCTTGCCCTCGGCCCCGATGGAAGCATCGCGCCTGATTTGTTCGCCAAGGCCCCCGGCCGTGGCGCATGGATTGGCGTATCCGGCGAAGAACTGACAAAGGCGCAGGAAAAGGGCAAACTTGCCGGCTTGCTGCGCCGCGCCTTCAAAACCGACAAAATTGACATCATTGATGACCTGAGCGGGCGCATTGATCGCGGCCTTGAAAAGGCTTTTCTTGACCGGCTTGGCTTGGAAGCGCGGGCAGGGCACCTTATCTTAGGTGCTGAGAAGATCGATTCTGCATCACGCAGCGGGCAGGTCCGTTTGCTTTTGCATGCAGCCGACGCCAGCGCCGACGGCAGTGGCAAGCGCGACCAGGCTTGGCGTGTTGGTGAAGATGCCGAAGGGACGGGCAAGGGTGGTTTGAAGCTGCCTGTCGACCGTGACGCATTGTCTGCAGCGCTTGGACGGTCAAATGCCGTTCATGTCGCATTGATTGACCAAAAAGCGGCAGATAGGGTGATGCATCATCTTGGACGCTGGCTAAATTTCAAAGGATGCAGTAATGCGCCCATCGATTCCGCAGCTTCGGTTGCGGACGTGCGGGGCCATATTTCTGACGTCTCCGCAATTGACTGAGTAAGGACGGGTTCTGTTTCGATGAGTGATGATACCAACAATAAACCGACATTAATGCGCAAGCCGCTCACTTTGAGCCGCTCGCTCGAGTCTGGTGAAGTCAAACAGACCTTTAGCCATGGCCGGACAAACAAAGTTGTTGTTGAGGTTAAGCGCAAGAAGCTTGTCGGCAAGCCCGGTTACGCGCCTGAGGCTGAAATAGCAGCGCCACCTCCGCCTCCGCCGCCACCCGCTGCGCCTGTCGCGGCTGCACCTGCGTCGGCTCCGGCTGCACCAGCGCCACGTCCAACGGGCAATGAAATGCTCAGCCGTCAAGAGCGTCAGGCAAAGCTGCTTCGCGAAGCCGAAGAAGCGCGTTTGGCCATGCTGGAAGAGAGCAGCCGCCGTGAAGCCGAGCAACGCGCACAGCGCGCCGACCAAGAGCGGCAACGCGCGCAAGCCAATCGTGAGGAAGCAGCCGCTCCACCGCCTCCACCGCCAGTTGCAGCCGCGCCGGTTGAGCCTGAAACATTTGAACCTGTCGTTGAAGAAACCAACATGGATGGCGCAGCACCAGCGCCGCGTCGCTTCACACCCGTTGAAGCGCCTAAGCGCCCTGAGCGCGAGCGTGAAGAAGTTAAGAAGGCTCCGCATCGCCCAACCCGCGGTGCAGCGGATGATCGCCGCCAGTCGGGCAAGCTCACCGTCACCCGCGCGCTTGAGGGCGATGATGGCGCCCGTGCGCGTTCCCTCGCTGCGCTGAAGCGTGCGCGTGAAAAGGAAAAGCGTTTGCATGGCGGTGGTAACCGTCAGGCACAGGTCAAGCAGACCCGTGACGTCGTTGTCCCTGAAACAATTACCGTTCAGGAACTGGCCAACCGTATGGCTGAAAAGGGCAGTGACCTAGTCAAGGCGCTGTTCAAAATGGGCATGCCCGTCACCATCAACGAGACCATCGACCAAGATACGGCGGAATTGCTCGTTGAAGAGTTTGGCCACAACATCACCCGCGTTTCCGACGCGGACGTCGACATCGTTCATGACGAAGATGTTGATGCCCCAGAAACGTTGAAGGCGCGTCCGCCTGTCGTGACGGTCATGGGCCATGTCGACCATGGTAAGACATCGCTGCTTGACGCCTTGCGCGGTGCAAATGTCGTATCGGGTGAAGCTGGCGGTATTACGCAGCATATCGGTGCATATCAGGTGAAGACAAAGGATGGCTCGCTCATCACCTTCCTCGATACACCGGGCCATGAAGCGTTCACGCAAATGCGCCAGCGCGGTGCGTCGGTGACGGATATCGTCATTCTGGTGGTTGCAGCTGACGACGGCCTTATGCCGCAGACGATCGAAGCCATTAAGCATGCCAAGGCTGCCAATGTGCCCATGATTGTTGCGATCAACAAGATCGACAAGGAAGGCGCCAACCCACAGAAGGTGCGTGAGCGTCTGCTTGAACATGAAGTCATTGTCGAAGCGATGGGCGGCGATGTTCAGGACGTCGAAGTCTCCGCGCTCAAGAAAACCGGCTTGGACGATTTACTCGACAAGTTGGCGCTTCAGGCCGAAGTCATGGAACTCAAGTCCAATCCTGATCGTGCGGCGGAAGCCGTTGTGGTCGAGGCACAGCTGGATAAGGGCCGCGGCGCAGTTGCGACCGTGCTGGTAAAGCGCGGCACGTTGAAGCGCGGCGATATCTTCGTTGTCGGCGCAGAAAGCGGCAAGGTCCGCGCGCTGATAAATGACAAGGGGCAGCAGGTGTCCGAAGCTGGCCCGGCAACGCCGGTCGAAGTGCTCGGCCTGACGGGTGTGCCGTCTGCTGGTGACGTCTTGACCGTCGTGGAAAACGAAGCGCGTGCCCGCGAAGTTGCCCTGTACCGTAAGGAACAGTCAACGAAGGTGCGCACCGCGCAAGTCACGCCAAATCTTGAAAACCTGTTTGATAATTTGTCCGCCACGCGGGCGAAGGAATATCCTGTCGTCATCAAGGGCGATGTGCAGGGTTCGGTCGAAGCAATTGTCACTGCGCTCAACAATATCTCCACAGATGAGATCAAGGTTCGCGTTCTGTTGGCTGGCGTTGGCGGTATCACGGAATCGGATATGCTGCTTGCTGCCGCGTCCAATGCGCCGCTGATCGGCTTTAACGTGCGCCCGAACAGCAAGGCTGCGGCGCTTGCGAAACGTGACCGCGTCCGGTTGAAATATTTCGATGTGATTTATCACCTGACTGCAGACATCGCCAAGGAAATGGCGGGCGAGCTTGGTCCGGAAATCATCGAAACCGTCGTCGGACGTGCAGAGGTCAAGGACGTGTTCAAGTCCGGCAAGCGCGACAAGGCCGCTGGTTTGCTGGTCACCGAAGGCATCATCAAAAAGGGCCTTCATGCACGTCTTACCCGCGAAGACGTCATCGTGTCGAAAACCACGATTGCCTCGCTCCGCCGGTTCAAGGACAATATCGACGAAGTTCGTGCTGGTCTCGAATGTGGTGTTGTGTTGGCGGATACCAACGACGTCAAGGCAGGCGATATGCTCGAGGTCTTTGAAGTCGAGGAACGTGAACGGACGTTGTGAGCTTAGCTCGAACCTGAAAGGGGAGCTGTATGGCCAA
>CAJAOB010000181.1 GCA_903941205.1 uncultured Burkholderiales bacterium
GCCCTTTCAGGGGCCACATGCGCGTGTACTACTACCGCGCGCTGCCGGCCGAAGCCCGCGTGCCTTTTGAAGCCCGCGTGCTGTTCCAGGACGAGCATCTGGTGGTGGCCGACAAACCGCATTTCCTGCCCGTCACACCCTCGGGCCACTACCTGCAAGAAACCTTGCTGGTGCGCTTGAAAAACCTGCTGGGCATCAACGACCTGATTCCGATTCACCGCATCGACCGCGAAACCGCCGGTCTGGTCATGTTTGCGGTGCAAGCCGCGGAACGCAACGCCTACCAGGGCATGTTCCGCGACAAGGTGGTGCGCAAACACTACCAGGCCATCGCACCCTGGCACGCCGGACTTGCCCTGCCGCTGACCCGCAAAAGCCGCATCGTGGAAGACGAGCCATTTTTCAGGCAACGCGAAGTGCCAGGCCTGGCCAACAGCGAAACGCATGTCAAACTGATCGAGGCACGCGGCCCGCAAGCGCTTTACGCGCTGAATCCGGTGACCGGCAAAAAACACCAGCTGCGCGTTCACATGAACGCTCTGGGCCTGCCGATCCTGAACGACCGCATGTACCCGCCGGTTGCCGACACGCCCGACGACGACTACCGCTTCCCGCTGCAATTACTGGCCAAGTCCGTCGAATTCACGGACCCGGTGACCGGTCAGGCAAGACGATTTGAAAGCGCCTTCAAGCTGATTTGGTGAAGCAAAATGCTGAAAAAGGCATCCCTGCGTCATCCCCTCAAGCTTGAACTTGGCCTGATGGACCGCGATGCACGGTTCGCGGCCCGGGGCTGCACTCCTGCCTCGTGAGCGCCGCCATCCCGAATCCGACAGGTGGAGACCCGTGCGAGCCTGCCTGTTCTAGCCTTTCTCTGGTTGAGCCTGGTCTGTACCGCGCAGCAGCGGTCAAGAACCCTTTCGCAGGCAACTGCCCAGGCGGGAATATCCCTGATAACACCCGGCAACAAGCCATCCAAAGATGATGTTACTATAGATAGAACTATCGGATATAGACATGCTTGGATCCGCACATCCCATCTTTCCTGACAGTCCCGTACCCCTGTATTCGCAACTGGCAGATCTGCTGCGCCAGCGGGTGCTGCGAGGCGTTTGGGCGCCCGGCGCCAAAGTGCCCTCGCTGGAGGCTCTGGTGGTGGAGTTTCAGGTGGCCCGCGTGACGGTGCGACAGGCTATCGACATCCTCACGCGGGAAGGCCTGCTGCTGCCGCAGCGCGGCCGCGGCACCTTTGTTACCGACCACGTGCAGTCCGAGCGCTCGCTGACACTTGAAACCTCACTGCGCGGCCTGGCCGACGCCTACCGCAACGACAAGCCCAGGCTCACCCTGCTGGAGGAATCCGGCGTGCAGCCCAGTCTGACACCCATTGATGGTCTGCCCGCGCCGGCCTATCACTTCATGCGCCGCGTCCACTCCAGAGAAGATGCAGCCTATTGCGTAGCCTCCATCTTTATCGACCAGCGCGCGTTTCGGCTCGCGCCCAAACGCTTCAGACAGGAAACGGTGGTACCCGTCTTGATGGACCTGCCCGAGGTGGTGATCGCCTCGGCGCGCCAAACCCTGCGCATTTCAACGGCTGACCTGGAAATGGCCCGCCTGCTCAACATCCCGGTCAGCTCGCCCGTGGCCGAAGTGCGGCGCGTCTGCCTCGCCCCGGACGGCACCGTGCTTTACCTCGGGCAAATCACCTACCGGGGCGACTTTATCCAGTTCGAGATGCAGCTCACGCTTTGAGCGCACGCCACTCACTTCAATCAGAAAGACGCCAATGAACATCACTCTTCGCTCGCTTCAAGCTGCCTGGCTGATGGCCGGACTGGTCCTGGCCGGAGCCCCCGTCACAAGCCTGGCCCAATCACAAACCTACCCTTCCAAACCCATCCGCGTGGTCGTGCCTTGGCCCGCCGGTGGCCTGGTCGATGTGGCGGCGCGCCAGCTCAGCAACCGCATGCAGACCGGGCTGGGGCAAGCTGTCGTGATTGACAACAAGCTGGGGGCCGGTGGCAGCGTAGGGGCCGAACTGGTGGCCAAGGCACCGGCCGATGGGTACACCCTGCTCTTTACCAGCAGCGGGCTGACCATCAATGCCGCGCTGCGCGAAAAAATGCCTTTCGATGCAGTCAAAGACCTGGAGCGCGTGGCCGTGGTGGCTTTTGCGCCCTCTGTGCTCGTGGTGCATGCCAACAGCAACATCCAGTCGGTGCAAGACCTGATCAAGGTCGCCCGCGAGCAGCCCGGCAGGCTGAGCTACGCCTCGGCTGGTGTGGGCTCACCCGCCCACCTGACGGGTGAGCTGTTCAAGTCGCGCCAAAACCTGTTCATCCTGCACATTCCGTACACCGGCGCGCCTGCGGCAATGACCGATCAGATTGCCGGCCGTATTGACTTCCACTTTGCCAACGCCGCTGTAGCCCTGCCGCAAATCAGGGCGGGCAAAGTACGCGCGCTGGCCGTGACCAGTTCGCAGCGCATGCCTGGCCTGCCGCAGGTGCCCACCATGAGTGAGGCTGGCATGGATAAGTTTGAAGCCGACCAATGGCTCGGGCTTCTGGCGCCCAAAGGCACACCGCCAGCCGTGGTGGACAAGTTGGTGACCGAAGTCAACAAGGTGCTCGCACTCGATGATTTCAACCTGGCACTGACCAATGCCGGTGCGGCCCGGGCCAAGCCAGGCACGGCAGCGACCTTCGACAGCTACTTCAAGCAGGATTTGTTGCAGTGGCAGACGCTGGTCAAGACGGCCAATATCAAACCCGAATAAAGCCGCAAACCTTCATGAAGCCTGTCAAGCCCAACATCCTGCTGATCATGGCCGACCAGCTGGCCGTGCCGACCCTTCCTTTTCATGGGCACCCGCTGGTGCAGGCTCCACACCTGAGCCGGCTGGCGCAAAACGGGGTGGTGTTTGACAGCGCGTACTGCAACTTTCCGATTTGCGCGCCCTCGCGCTTTTCCATGCTGTCAGGGCGACTGCCGCATTCGATAGCTGCGTACGACAACGCCAGCGAGTTTCCGGCCGCCATGCCGACCATGGCGCACTACCTGCGCCACGCGGGCTACCGCACCATCTTGTGCGGCAAGATGCACTTCATCGGCCCTGACCAGTTGCATGGCTTCGAAGAACGCCTGACCACCGACATCTATCCCGCCGACTTTGCCTGGACGCCCGACTGGCTCAAAGGCCCGGCGTACCGGCCCACGGGCGTGAGCATGCGCCCGGTATTAGAAGCTGGCCCCTGCGTGCGCAGCATGCAGATCGACTACGACGACGAGGTCGAATACAAGGGCGCGCAGTGCCTCTACGACCTGGCGCGAGCGCCGCAAGACAAGCCTTTTTTCCTGACAGTCTCCTACACCCACCCACACCCTCCTTTTGTGGCACCGCAGCGCCACTGGGACTTGTACCGCGACGACGACATTGACGCACCGCGCGTGCCGCCCATTGCCTTTGAAGACCAGGACGAACACAGCCAATGGCTGCACGTGGCCCACGCGCAAGACATCTACAGCGTCTCGCCCGAACAGGTGCGCCGCGCCCGCCACGCCTATTACGGCATGGTCAGTTACGTGGACGAAAAAATCGGGCGCATTTTGGACGTATTGAAAGAAACCGGCCTGGACGACAACACCGTGGTGGTGTTCTGCGGCGACCATGGCGAGATGCTGGGCGAGCGCGGCATGTGGTTCAAGCAAAGCTTTTACGAGTCCTCGGTGCGCGTGCCACTCATCGTGTCCATGCCCAAGCGCTTTGAGCCCGCGCGCGTCGCCGCACACGTCTCGCTGGTGGATTTATTGCCTACCTTCATGGACCTGGCCAGCAACGGCCAGCCACCCGAACCCGTCGGCCCGCTGCACGGCAGCAGCCTGCTGCCCTTGCTCACCGGCGCCGACCACGGCGCAGACCGCTGCGTGGTCTCTGAATACAGCTCGGAAGGCGTCTGCGCGGCTTCGCGCATGGTGCGCCAGGGGCCGTGGAAATACATCTTCACCCACGGCTTGGCGCCCATGCTTTTTAACCTGGCGGACGACCCGGACGAACTCACCAACCTGGCCGGCCAAGCCGCGCATGCGCAGACCCAGCAGCGCCTGCATGCGCGCCTGGTGCAAGACTGGGAACCTGCCGAAGTGCATGCACGCATTCTGGCCAGCCAGCGCGAGCGCCTGTTTCTGGCCGAGGTGGCCAGCGGTGCCAGCAAAACGCCCAACTGGGCCTACCAGCCCTTTGTAGACGAAAGCCAGCGTTTCATCCGCGGCTCTGGCGCGGCCGGCCCCACCAGCGTCAAGGCGCGGGCGCGCTTTCCGTTTGTGGAACCTGTGCAACCCGATTTACCGGCTGGCGGCGCGAAATAAAGCCGCAGGCTGGCGCAGCCGCCTTGGCTGCTCTCGCAGCGCACGCGCAGCGGCGCTGCCCGTGCGGGCCCGCGGCTTAAAGCAGCCCGGCTTGCGACACAAACTTCGGGTTCATGTAGGCCTCCAGCGCTTCGGTGCCGCCTTCGGAGCCATAGCCTGAATCCTTGACGCCACCAAAGGGCGTCTCCGGCATGCCCAGGCCCAGGTGGTTGATGGTGATCATGCCGGTCTCCATCGACGCAGCAATCTGCTGCGCCGTGCGCGCTGAACGGGTCCAGGCGTACGCGGCCAGCCCAAAGGGCAGGCGGTTGGCTTCGCGCACTGCGTCCTCAAAGCTGGCAAAGGGGTTGATCAGGGCCATGGGTCCAAAGGGCTCTTCGGTCATGGCGCGCGCCGTCACAGGCAACTCCGTGATCACTGTGGGAGCCCAAAAATTGCCGCTGCTGCCCAAGCGTTTGCCGCCGGTCTTGATGTGCGCGTGTTGTTGCTGCGCGTCCTCGACCAAATTCTGCATCGCCGACATCCGGCGTGGATTGGCCAGTGGGCCCATGGTCGTTGCCGCCTCGAGACCGCTGCCCACTTGCAGCTTTTCGGCGTGCATCACAAACTGCTCGACGAAGTCTTTGTAGACGCCTTGTTGCACCAGAAAGCGCGTGGGTGACACGCACACCTGACCGGCGTTGCGGAACTTGCTGGCCACCATGGTCTTGGCAGCCAGAGCCACGTCGGCGTCGTCAAAAATCACCACCGGTGCGTGGCCGCCCAACTCCATGGTCATGCGCTTCATGTGCAGACCGGCCATGGCGGCGAGTTGCTTGCCCACCGGCGTAGACCCGGTGAACGATATCTTGCGAATGGCCGGGTGCGCGATCAGGTAGGACGAAATGTGCGCCGGGTCGCCATAGACCAGGTTGACCACGCCCGCAGGCACGCCCGCGTCAATGAAGGCACGAATCAATTCGGCCGGTGAGGCCGGGGTTTCTTCAGGGGCCTTGACGATGATGGAGCAACCTGCCGCCAATGCCGAAGACAGCTTGCGCACGATCTGGTTGATGGGAAAGTTCCATGGGGTGAACGCCGCCACCGGGCCGACGGGCTCCTTGATCACCAGTTGGTAGACGTCGTGCTGCCGCGCCGGAATCACGCGGCCATAAGCGCGCCGGCCTTCTTCGGCAAACCAGTCGATGGTGTCGGCGCCTGCCAGAATTTCCATGCGCGCCTCGGCCAGCGGCTTGCCTTGTTCCAGGGTCATCAGGCGGGCCACATGCTCGACCCGCTCGCGCAGTAACTGGGCGGCTTTGCGCATGGTCTTGTAGCGCTCAAACGCGCTGATGCGCTTCCATACGGCAAAGCCGCGCTCGGCGGCGGCGGCCACTTCGTCCAGGTCAGATGTCTCTGCGCAGGCCACCTGGCCCATCGCGGTGCCGGTGGCGGGGTTGTGCACGGGCAGGCTGCGGGCGGCTGCGCCCTCGCGCCAGTGGCCGTCGATGTAGAGCTGAATGTGCGGGTAATCGGTCATGAGGTTGGTGCCCTTGTTAAGGATAAAAAATAAAACTCAGGTCGGACTTGAGCGCAACCAAGGGTCAAGCGGCGTCTTCCAGGACCATGGCCGCGCCTTTTTCACCAATCATGATGGCCGCCGCATTGGTGTTGGTAGAGACCATGCGCGGCATGACAGAGGCATCGATCACACGCAGGCCTTGCACGCCACGCACCCGCAGCCGCTCGTCCACCACAGAGCCCGCGTCCCCACCCATGCGGCAGGTGCCCACCGGGTGGTAAACGGTACCGCCTTTTTGCCGGGCAAAGGCTTCCAGGGCCTCGGTGCTGGTCACGCCCGCGCCCGGAAAATGCTCCTCGCCGGTGACCAGATGCTTGAAGGCGGGCTGGGCATAAATCTCGCGCAACTGGCGCAGACCGGCCACCAGCACGCGTGCGTCTTGCGGGTGCTGCAAGTAGTTAGGCACAATCCGCGGCGGCGCCAACGGGTCGCCCGAGCGCAGGTGTACGCTGCCGCGCGACAAGGGCCGGCATTGGGTGGCCGATGCAGAAAAGCCCGAGAAGCGGTGCAGCGCGTCGCCCGGCTTGTCCACCGACAAAGGCATCACATTGAACAGCACATCGGCGCGCCCGCCCTCGGCGTATTCGGTGCGGGCCAGTCCACCGACCTGACCGGCACCCACCGTCAGGGGACCGCGCTGCTGGAACAGCCACTGCGCGCCCATCTGCGCCAGGCGCAAGGGATTGCGGATGTCGTCGTTGAGAGACTGTTTTTTGCGCAGCTTGACGATGACACGCGCCTGGTAATGGTCTTGCAGGTTTTCACCGACTTCAGGCGCATCCACGTTCACGGCAATACCGTGCTGGCGCAGAAGGTGCGCCGGGCCAATGCCCGAGAGTTGCAAGAGTTGTGGCGACTGCAAGGCGCCCGATGCCAGAATCACCTCGCCATCGGCGCGTGCTGACTGTCGGGTTCCGCCCTGAATCCACTCCACGCCCACAGCGCGCCCTTTGTCTTGCAAAACCTGACTCACCTGCGCGCCCGTGAGCACCGTCAGATTGGCGCGTTGGCGTGCGGGGGTCAAAAAAGCCGTGGCCGCGTCACAGCGCCAGTGGCCGCGCAGGGTGAGCTGGTAGCGCCCCATGCCGTCGGTCTGTGCGCCGTTGAAGTCAGGTGTGAGCGGGTGGCCGGCTTGCGCGGCGGCGTCCAGCCAGGCTTGGCAATAAGGATGGTCGTTGCGCAGGTCAGACACGCCCAACTCGCCCGCAGCGCCATGAAACTCGCTGGCGCCACCCTGGTAGCGTTCAGATCGCTTGAAGTAGGGCAGCACCTCGCGGTAGCTCCAGCCGCTAGCACCCAGCGCCGCCCAGTCGTCGTAGTCGGCGCGCTGGCCGCGGATGTAGAGCAGGCCATTGATGGCGCTGGAGCCGCCCAGCACCTTGCCGCGCGGCCAGACCATGGCGCGGTGGCCGGTCTCGGCCTGCGGCTCCACGCCGAACTGCCACGAAAAGCGCGCGTCATTGATGGTCCGAAAGTAGCCCACCGGCAGGCGCAACCAAAAGCCCTGAGACGGCCCGCCGGCTTCGAGCAGCAAGACGCGGCAGGCCGGGTTGGCGCTCAGACGGTTGGCCAGCACGCAACCGGCAGAACCGGCGCCAACGATGATGTAGTCAAAACCCCGGCTTAACTTGTGGGTGTTCATGTTTTTCGGTCAGGGTGGCGCGAGCGGTGGCGAGAGCAGAGTCCAGAGGCACATCGCACTCAAGCAATGTCGCGAAGGCTAAAAGTATTATATGCCATACCTTTAGACCATTAGCCATGAAACCACCACCCCTGCCATCGTCCGACAACGCTTGCGGCCCGCTGGCCCTGCGCCTGGTCAGCCTTCAGGCCTTTGTGTTGCGCTGCCCCAGCCCGGTGCCGGTGCGCACCTAGTTTGGCATCATGCATGACCGCCCCGCGGTCTTTGTGCGGGCCGAAGCGTCCGACGGCGCGGACGGTTGGGGCGAGATCTGGTGCAACTTTCCAGCCTGCGGCGCCGAACACCGTGCCCGTCTGCTGGACACCGTGGTGGCGCCCTTGCTGCTCAACCAGGACTTTGCCGACCCGGCCCAAGCCTTTGCCCGCGCCTCAGCCAAGACCGAGGCTCTGGCACTGCAAAGCGGCGAAACCGGCCCGCTGGCGCAGGTGATTGCGGGCGTGGACCTGGCGCTGTGGGACCTGTGCGCGCGCTGCGCCGGACTGCCGCTGTTTCGCCTGCTGGGCGGCCAGCAAGCGCGAGTGCCGGTGTACGCCAGCGGCATCAACCCCGATGGCGCGTTGCAAACGGCGCAGCGCAAACAGGACCAAGGCTACCGCGCCTTCAAGCTCAAGATCGGCTTTGACGATGAGCAAGACCTGGCCAAGCTGACGGGGCTGCGTGACTGGCTCGGCCCCGATGCGGCCCTCATGGCCGACGTCAACCAGGCCTGGGACCTGCCCCACGCGCTGGCCATGCTGCCGCGCCTGGCGCCCTTTGGCCTGGCCTGGCTGGAGGAACCGCTGCGCACCGACAGCAGCCTGGCCGATTGGCAGCAATTGCGGTCGCACGCCCGAATACCCCTGGCCGCCGGTGAAAACCTGATGGGTGAGACCCGCTTTGCGCAAGCCTTTGCGCAAGTGGAGAACGCTTGCATCGCCTTGGACGGTACGCCAGGCATCGGCGTGACGCCGGATCTGGCCGAGCTGGAACACGCCTGCGCCAGTTTGACCGGCGTGCCCAGCGCTTTTGCTTGAGCGAGGATGACCGTCAAAAACACCTACGCCTCATTCCTGCGAAGCCTGCCCTCGACCTCGTCGGGGGGCAGGGGTCCATCCCCGGCCCCCATGGCTTTTCACGTTCGCGCGGACCACACGAGGTCATGGATCCCCGCATTCGCGAGGATGACGGCCTCAACACCTCTGCCTCATTCCTGCGAAGCCTGCCCTCGACCTCATCGGGGGGCAGGGGTCCATCCCCGGCCCCCATGGCTTGTCACGTTCGCGCGGACCCCACGAGGTCATGGATCCCCGCATTCGCGAGGATGACGGACTCAACACCTCTGCC
>CAJAOB010000182.1 GCA_903941205.1 uncultured Burkholderiales bacterium
CATGACCACGCAGTGGGTGAATGGATAGGCATCCGCGCGCAGGTCGACCACGTGGTGACCTTCCCGCGCCAGGCGCTTTAACAGCAGCGGGCGGGCGCGGGTTCATGGATCCCCGCCTTCGCGAGGATGACGCGGGGTCATGGCTCCCCACATTCACGCGTGTGCGCCCTACCGACGAGGACGCGGGGAACGCATGGATCTCCGCCTTCGCGAGAATGACGGCAAAAGGGGGATATGCCGGGGCCTGAGGTTTTGCGAAGATGACGAAAAACGCCGCTGTGCTTGCCGATTGCCGTCATTCCTGCGAAGGCAGGAATCCATCCCCTTTGCCTTTGATGGCTCGCAGGTCTTCGATTTCTCGCTGCAGGTCACCTGCCCAGGTGCGGCGGTCGCGGCCGCTGGCCAGGGCTGGCGTGCCGATGGTGACTTCTGCCATGAGTTCGCGCGCGGTCAGCGTGCGCCATACCGAGCTCAGCAAGGTGTCGTCATCGATGTAGCGCGGCGCGTGGCTCACCGCGCCGGTGCGCCGGTCAATGAAGCGCAGCGACAGCGCCTGCACCGGCACATTGGCCGTGATGGCCGCTTGAATCAGATTTCCGTGAAACGGCAGCAGGCTCAAGCCGTCGCTGGTCGTGCCCTCGGGAAACACCGCCAGCACCTGGCCGTCCTGCAAGTGCTCGACCATGTGATGCACGACGCGGTGCGCATCGCGCCGGGATTGGCGCTCGATGAACAGCGTGCCGGCGCCGGCCGCCAGCGTGCCCACCAGCGGCCAGCGCCTGACCTCGGCCTTGGAGACGAAACGGCAATAGCCCGCCGAATGCATCACCAGAATATCCAGCCAGGAGACATGATTGGCCACCAGCAAGACCGGCCCGGTGGCCAGCGGCTCGCCCTTGACCACCAGCTCGATGCCGCTGATGCTGAGCATCTTGCGCGCCCACGCATTGACCTGCTGCTCGCGCTCGGGCCCGCTCAGGCGGTGAAACCGCGCGCGAATCGTCCAGAAACCCGAGAGCGTGTGCAGCACCGCGCGTGACAACTTGTAGCTCACCCGCACCCACCTCATGACAGGCTCCCCGGCGATGGCGCCAACGGGCGCGAGGCGCCCGGCAAACCGCTGCTGATCCGGCCCGCCGGCCCGGCGGTCTCAAGCGCCTTCATAAGCCACCTGACCACCCACCAAGGTCCAGCGCACCCGCACCGGCAACTCATAATCTGAAAACGGCGTGTGCTTGCCCTGGCTGCGCAAGGCAGCGGGCTCGACCGTCCACGCCGAAGCGGGGTCAAAAATACAGACATCGGCCACACCGCCCTTGACCAGCTGCCCCGCGCTGGCTTGCAAGCTGCCCAGCGAGGCGCCCAGCACGCGGGCTGGCTCGCTGGTCAGCACCGCCAGAGCGCGCAGCAGGCCAGCGCCGCTGTCAGTGCCCCATTTGCAAGCCAGACCCAGCAGCAGCTCCAGCCCGGTCGCACCCGGCTCGGCCTCGGCAAAAGGCAGGGTCTTGGCGTCCTCATCGACCGGCGTGTGGTCCGACACCAGCGCATCGACCGTGCCGTCAAGCAGGCCCTGACGCAGCGCGTCGCGATCGCGCTGCTGACGCAGCGGCGGGTCCAGGCGCATGCGGCTGTCAAAGTAGCCAATGTCGGTGTCCGTCAGGTGCAGGCTGTTGATGCTGATGTCGCAGCTCACGCGCAGGCCGTCGGCCTTGGCGCGGGCCACCAGCGCCAATCCGGCGGCGCTGGAAATACGGCACAAATGCACGCGCGCGCCGGTCGACCGCATCAGCTCAAAGATGGTGTGCAGCGCAATCGTCTCGGCCGCCACCGGCACGCCCGACAGCCCCAGGCGCGTGGCCAGCGCGCCACTGGCCGCCACGCCCTTGCCCAGGTGCAGGTCTTGCGGACGCAACCACACGGTGTAGTCAAAGCTGGCGGCGTATTGCAGCGCGCGCATCAGCACTTGCGTGTTTTCCAGCGGCACTTCCGCCTGGCTGAAACCGACGCAGCCGGCTTGAGTCAGCTGCGCCATTTCTGTCAATGCCGCGCCACGCAGGCCACGCGTCAGGGCGCCCAGCGGAAAGACCCGTGACTGGTGCATTTTTTCAGCGCGGAACTTGAGCATCTCGACCAGACCCGGCTCGTCAAGCACCGGCTCGGTGTCGGGCGGGCAAACCAGGCTGGTGACGCCGCCTGCCACGGCGGCAGCAAGCTCGCTCTCGAGCATGCCTTCATGCTCATGGCCGGGCTCGCGCAAGCGGGCCGCCAGGTCGATCAAACCTGGCGCGACCACGCAGCCGCTGGCATCAATGGTCTTGTTGGGCGAAAAATCCGCCGGCACAGCGCCAATATTGACGACACGGCCAGCCGCAATCGCCACGTCGGCCAGCGCGTCAAAGCCGGTGGCCGGATTGATGACGCGGCCGTTTTTAATAAGAAGTTTCATTTTTTCAGACGTGAAAACAAAAAAGCCGTTTCAGGCGAGGCAAGCCCTCACCCCACCCTCTCCCAAAGGGAGAGGGAGCAAGAGGACCCCAGCGAGCGAATCCGATCCCAGCCAGAGCCGCGGCACCGGGGGGGGGCAACGAACCAAGCGAAGCGGAAAGCGCAGGAACCAGAATCCCCACACCAGCCAGGGCCGCGGAACCGGCTTCGCCGGGCCGCAGGCGCAGCGCCCCCTCGGGGGGCAGCGAACCACGCGAAGCGGGGAGCGTGGGGGCCACATTGATACAGCCAGGGCCGCGGAACCGGCTCCACCGGGCCGCAGGCGCCGTGGCCCCCTCGAGCGGCAGCGAACCACGCGAAGCAGGGAGCGCAGGAACCACAATCCC
>CAJAOB010000183.1 GCA_903941205.1 uncultured Burkholderiales bacterium
ATCGGAAGATGTGGCGAACCAAGTGGCGGGCAACTGCCATCGCTGGTGGCGCAACAGTGACGGGGCCATGAAGCGCGTGCTGACCATTGCGTACTTTGACCGGCCGGGGGTGCCAAGGCTGTCCTGACCTCAAGCTCTCGAATCGCCCGGTGCGGACCCGCATGCCGGGTGGTGTGGCAGGGGTGCTTCCTAGAAGGGAGGCCCCCTATGCCGATTCTGGTGCAAGGCGTGCGCCTGCTGCAAAGCTGGCGCCTCCTTCGTTCACCCCACTAAAAAGGGCTCTCGTCAACGAGAGCCCTTTTCAAGGTGCGCAGAGCCGGTGCTCAGGGCTTCTTGCCAGACCCTTTGGCGACGTCGTCCATCAGCGCTTTCATGGGGTCGTCCTCGGCAGCCTTGGCGTCGCCTGCGGGCGTCTCTGTCGCCGGCTTGTCGGTAGTCGCCGACGGATCGGCGGCTTCACTCGCAGCCGGCATTTCAAGCTGCTGCATGATTTGCTCGGCATTGAGTGCTTTTTCCTTGGAGATGCCGCCCGTCACCAGCACGGGGAAGACAATGACCGCCACCACCATGATCAGCTGCAAGATGATGAAGGCGATCGATCCTTTGTAAATCTCGCTGGTTTTGACCGAGGGAATCAGCTTGCCGGTGACGCGGTCCTTGTAGTCGAACTTGGCTGCCACGCTGCGCAGGTAAAACAGCGCAAAGCCAAAGGGCGGCGTCAGGAACGAGGTCTGCAAATTCATCGCGATGATCACGCCAAACCAGATCATGGCCTGGTCAGGCGTCATGCCGGGCACCAGGCCAGGCAGGATCTTCTCGGCCACCGGCGCCAGCAGCGGAATCACGATGAAGGCGATTTCGAAGAAATCGATGAAGCAGCCCAGAACAAACACCAGAATGTTCACCACCACCAGAAAGCCCCAGGCGCCGCCGGGAATACCGTCAAACAGGTGCTCGACCCAGATGTGACCGTCTGCCGCGTTGAAGGTGAAGCTGAATACTGTCGAGCCGATCAGGATGAAGAGCACAAAGGAGGCCAGCTTGGCGGTGTTTTCCAGCGCCTGCTTGAGCAGTGACATGCTGAGCCGGCGTTTGCCGGACGCCAGGATCAGTGCGCCCAAAGCGCCCATCGCACCACCCTCGGTCGGCGTGGCCACACCCAGAAAGATGGTGCCCAGGACCAGAAAGATCAGGATCAGCGGCGGCATCAGCACAAAGGTCACCTGCTCGGCCAGTTTGGAGAGCAAGCCCAGCCTCGTGGCGCGGTTGATGATGGCCAGGGCCAGACCGGTCAGCGAGGCCAGGGTTAGCGACATGATGACGATCTCATCGCCGGGCGATGCGGTGGCGCGTTCCAACCAGCCGGTCATCAGGCCGTCATGCACTTGCGCCCAGCCGAAACCAACGGCCCCGCAAAGCAGCACCAGAACCAGCAGCGAACGGTGACCGGAGCGGCCGTTGTCTTCCTTGTAGAGCAGGGCTTCGGGGGGCAGTGCCGGCACCATGGCCGGCTTGAAGATGGCAACCATCACAATGAACAAGAGATACAACCCGACCAGCAACAGCCCAGGAATGAGGGCGCCCGAGTACATGTCGCCCACCGAGCGGCCGAGCTGGTCAGCCAGCACGATCAGCACCAGTGAGGGCGGTATCGCCTGGGCGAGGGTGCCCGAGGCCGTGATGGTCCCTGTTGCGATGGTCCGGCTGTAACCGTAACGAAGCATCACCGGCAGCGAAATCAGGCCCATGGAAATCACCGCAGCCGCCACCACACCGGTGGTGGCCGCCAGCAGGGCGCCGACCAGAATCACGGCGATGGCCACACCACCGCGCACCGGGCCAAACACTTGGCCGACGGTTTCCAGCAGGTCTTCGGCCATGCCGGATCGCTCCAGAATGATGCCCATGAAGGTAAAGAAGGGAATG
>CAJAOB010000184.1 GCA_903941205.1 uncultured Burkholderiales bacterium
CAACTGATCCGGCGGCGCGGGCTTGGGCGCAGTGCGCTGTCACCGAAATGCATGGCGGCTTTTAAGCGTTGCGTAACGACTGCACGATGAATGTCGGTGTCAGGGTTAAACCGAAGCCGATGTCTGCCGCGTTGAAGCGCGATGTCGCGCGCCTCACCGAATTATGGGCGCAAGGTCTGGATAGCTTTGGCGGCCCATTTCTGGCGGGGCCCCAGTTTACGGCAGTTGACGCGTTTTTCGCGCCCGTTGCGTTTCGCGTGCGCACCTACGGCCTTGATGTCGGACATGCTGGGCAGGAATGGGTACACCACATGCTTGGGCTGCCACCTATGCTCGTGTGGGAGAAAGATGCATTGATGGAAAGTTGGCGCGAAGTTGACCATGAGGCAGAACTGCGCGCATGTGGCGAAGTGACTGCCGATTATCGTCGGGTGTAACAAACGGCAGCCATAAAAAAGGCCGCCCAAATGGGCGACCCTTTTTCGGCTTTGACAGCGACTTACACTTTGTCGCCAATAATGCCCTTCAGCTTGCCCATGAAGCCCTGACTTTCGCCTTTGCGTTCTTGCGCGATACCTTCGCCTTGGAGCCGCTGGTTATCCGAAGCTTTACCTGCGGCCTGTTTGACATTGCCTGCGATTTCATTGCCGAGGCCTTTTGCCTTATCTTTCAATTCGCCCATAAAACGCTTCCTTTCTGCGTAATTCGGCCTCGCGGGGATTGCGGGCCGATACCAGGATGAAACGGGAGCAGGGGCGCTTTGGTTCCGCTGCGTGGCGCCGTTAGACGGCGGAAAGCAACGCTTTGGCAAAATCTGCACCTTGGTCTGGGGCGAACCGCAGAAATAAGGACGGTTCAATCAGTTCCAGTTCCATAAGGCGGAATATGCCATCACTATCCCGCAGGACATCGACGCGCGCATAAGCCAGTGTCCCGGTCTGGGTAATCGCGGCGGTGGTGGCAAAGGCGCGCTTTGCCAGCGCCAAAGCTTGATCAGGCGCTGCGGCAGCCTCTTCCCGGCCACCATATTGCTCCTGCACGCGAAAGTCGCCTTTGGCCGGGCGCTTGATGATCGCATGGCTGAACACACCACCGAAGTAGAACAGCGAATATTCGCCCTCTTCGGCAATATTGGGTAGATAGGGTTGGATCATCATACGGTAGCCAGCGACTGAATCGGGCACGGGATCGCCGCGCTTCAATCGGAAAGTTCCGTCCGCTCCGCCCGATATTGGTGGCTTGACGACTAATGTTTCGACATTGAAGGTTCTCCGCGCTTCTTCAAGTGCGACCCTGTCGAGTAGGGCGCTCCATATTGTGGGGACCGAAGGAATACCGGCGGCGTCCAATTCCGCCAGATACAACTTGTCGCTGTTCCATCTTAATATACTGACCGGGTTGCTCACGCGCACATTTTCGGCCTCCAGTCGGTCCAGCAGACCAAACCAACGTGGACAGTCGCGCGGATAGCCCCAGGCCAGTAAGGGTGTGACAAGGCCGAAGGCGCTAAAGTCATCCGCCTTGGTCCAATCGATGAAAATAGCGCTGTCGCCTAACAAACGCGCATAATCGGCCCTTATATGCGACCAATCTTCTTCATATTGGGGCGTAGGACATAGGATACCGATCCGATGACCGCTCATTCGTCCGCCATCTTCAATATCTCTTTCACTCGGTTGCGCGAACTGGCGCGACCGACAATCGCGACTGCCGAAGCATTTCCATGTCTGCGAGATCGGGGTTCGCTTTAATCGCTTTCAACGTCACGGGTTGCTTTAATTTGCGCGAAGGCTTGACCTTAACCGCAACAAAGCGCGCCTTCTCATCGGTGGGGTCAATGAAATGCTCTTGGCTGATCGTGATGATGGCAACAATCTCAAGCCCGATATTGCTGTGGTAGAAAAAGGCTTCATCGCCGACCTTCATCGTGCGTAAGTTATTGGCGGCGCTGTAATTGCGTACGCCATCCCATGTGCCTTCGCCCTCAGCCATCAGATCGTCATAGCTGTAAACGTCGGGTTCGGACTTCATCAGCCAAAATTGTTTTGCCACCTGTCACTCCTTTTCGCTGGCAAGCCTTTAAGGCAGGCAGTAATATGCTGTCTATGACACAAATGCCTGTGATTTCACTCAGCAGCGGCGATGCCGATGCCC
>CAJAOB010000185.1 GCA_903941205.1 uncultured Burkholderiales bacterium
GTCTTGGGGTACTGCGCCGGGGTCAGCATTTTGGTGTTGACGCCCACCGATGTGGCGATGGCCGTGAACGGCACCGCAGCTTCCTGAATCCGAAAGGATTCGGACAGGCTTTTGGCGTTGTCAGGCGTGAACTTCGCGAACAAGGCTGCGTTGGCCAGCACCACCTCGGTCGAGACCGCAAACAGCACGTCGGCCGTCTGGCGACCGCGCTCTGCGCGAAGCCGATTCATCAGGTCGCCGGAGCCCCCCTTGATCAATTCGACCTTGAGCTTGGACGCTTTCTCAAAGCCAGGAATCACGCGGTCCAGCAAGTCCTGCGGCGCCGCAGAATAAATCGTCACCTTGTTCTGGGCCGCTGCCGAAAACGACAACAAAACTCCAACTACCCATGTGCCAATGGCGCGACGCGATAAGGTCATGACTGAATTCCTATGTTCAAACGATTCGAGGATTGTGCAACACTGATTTTTTGAATCATTGACCGCACCCTGGCAATTTTTTAGGGGCAAACCCTAGCCAATGCTTTTCTATTTCCAGAGTTCGAGCGGGTACTCGCCTTGTGCAACCAAGGCCTGCAAATAGGCCCTCACCCCCGGCAGGTCGCCCGCGTAGGTCAGGCCTGCCCAACGCGCGTTGCTGGGCAAGACCGAGCAGACGCCCTTGCGACTTCGCAGCACCTGATCCCACCAGCTCGGCGCATAAGCCTCGGCCTGGGGTTCGCCGCTGCGCGACACAAAAAAATCGCTCAGGTACTCGCTGACACTGGGAAAAATATCGCTGCTCCAGGCCCATAAATTCATCGAGACACAAGCGTCCGAGTCCAGCACCTCGCAGGCGCCGCCAGGGTTCAACCCCGTCAGACTGCCGTTTGCATCGTGCGCAATCCGGGTGTACTCGGCCACGCTGCGCATCACGCCACGATCGACTTCACAAATTCCCCGATTGACCCCGCCGTGCTCGGACAAAGTGCGCGAAAGTGCAAAACCCGCCATGCAGCCCTGAATCAAGCCCTTTGCACAGAGTGGCGGCGAGCGCAGAAAATCGGCAATGGCCTGAAAGCTTTGGGCACCATAAAAATCGTCGGCATTGATCACCGCAAAAGGATGTCGCACAGCGTGTCTGGCAGACCAGATCGCGTGCAAGGTGCCCCAGGGTTTTGTGCGGCCTGACGGCACCCCATGGCCGGGCGGCAAATCATCAAGACGCTGCACTACATGATCGACCTGAACATGCTGGCGCAAGGAGCGCATGAACAATTGCTCGAAATCGCCCACCAACTCGTCCCGAAGCACGAACACCACCCGTTCAAAGCCGGCCCGCAGTGCGTCAAAGATGGCGTAGTCCAGCAGGAACTCACCACCCGGCCCGACGCGCGCGAGCTGCTTCAAGCCGCCATAACGCTGGCCCCAACCGGCGGCCAGGACGAGGAGCGTCAATGGCGGATTTGTAGCTTGGTTCACAAGGTCAAAGGAAAATAAATCTCTGCAACTATAGGCTGCGCCAGCCAGTAGACGGAACGGACCCTGAGCCGCCATTCCCGTGGTGCATGCCCTCGACATGATTGAAGGCGCGCTTTGCATTAACGACAGGTCATTTTGACGTCATCCTCGCGAAGGCGGGGATCCATCTCCCAGTGAGCTGCATCAGCGGGAATAGTTGGATCCCCCACGTGA
>CAJAOB010000186.1 GCA_903941205.1 uncultured Burkholderiales bacterium
ACAGACACCACGATTTCGCTCAGCCAGTTGCCCACCGAGGGGCAGGTCGTGATGGCGCTGATTTACAAGGGCGGCCCGTTCAGATATGACAAGGACGGCACGGTATTTGGCAACCGGGAAAAGCTTCTTCCAGCCCACCCCCGGCCTTACTACCGCGAATACACCGTCAGGACGCCCGGGGTGAAAAACCGGGGAGCGCGGCGAATTGTGTGTGGTGGGCTCAAGCCCACGGCGCCTGAAGCCTGTTTTTACACCGACGATCATTACGCCAGTTTTCGTCAGATCGCCCCTTAAACGGACCTTCAAGCCGGTATTTGCAAGTTTTCAGTTGATTTTTTGGTTATTTTGGTAAATTTGTTATTAGAAAGAGACGCGAAGATGGACACACCACTTCGTACTGTGCGGCCGAACATTGTTCAATCCATACGCGCTTTTCGCGTACCGGAATTGCAAGACGCGGCCACCGAATTAGGCCATCACTTTCTGTATGCCAACCTGAGCAGCGCTCAGAGCAAACAGGATGTGCTGGACATGATTGCGGCTCAGTACACATTCCCGGCGCATTTTGGTAAAAACTTCGATGCGCTTTACGACTGCATGACGGACCTGGTTCACAAGTCCGGCCAACAGCCTGGCTTCATCGTGGTGCTGGAGCAAATTCCGGCCAACGCGAAGTTTGACAAAGAGGCGCGCGAGCAGTTGCTGGACATCTTCAGGGACGCCGCTGACTATTGGGCGGATCGGAAGATCCCATTCCGATGTTTCTATTCTTTTCTGTAGCCCGCTCCCCAGACATTGGCCAAGGGGATCGGGCGAATGAGGCCCAGCAAGCATTGGAAGACGGCGGCGAAGTGATGCCGACCGACAAACTGGTCGACGTTTCGCCCTTGGCGCTTCGCATGAGCAGTCCGTTCAACGCGGGCTACTGGTTGGCCGCTGCTTGAACCGCTAAAGCCTGGGCAGGCCCTTGACAGGGCAAGCCAGACTTAAAAAAAGCCCGCGCGATGCGGGCTTTTTTGTGGGCGGTCGCAGGTCAAACTGCGGCAAAAAGGGGCCGATGACAAATCGGCCCCGGAGCGGCGGTGCACTCTGCGCGCTCAGCGCACTTCGAAAGCCTTCGCAGCATCAGCGGCCGAAAGCGCTTGCACCAGCGCCACATACTCTTGCACCGGCACTTCCTCGCCGCGCCGCTGCACGTCAAACGCAGCGCCAAAAGCGCGCGCTTCCAGCCATCGGCCCAAGGTGTGCCGCAGCAGTTTTCGGCGCTGGCTGAAAGCCACCTGCACCAACTCGCTGAGCAGCTTCACGTCCAGCGCTGGCGGCTCGGCATGCGGCACCATGCGCACGATGGCGCTGTCCACGCGGGGCGGCGGATCAAAGCTTTGCGGCGGCACATGCAGGACATTCTCCATGGCATAGCGCCATTGCAGCATCACGCTCAGGCGGCCGTAATCGGATGTCGAGGGCTTGGCCACCATGCGGTCGATCACTTCTTTTTGCAGCATGAAGTGCTGGTCCTCGATCACCTCAACCACGTCCAGCAAATGAAAGAGGATGGGCGTAGAGATGTTGTAGGGCAGGTTGCCCACCACTCTGATCCTGCGCGCCGGCGGGTTTGGCGACAGGCTGGCCGCCAGCGCCCGGAAATCCACCTTGAGCACGTCCGACTCGATCACGGTCAAGGCCGGATGGGCGCGCAACTGGCGGGCCAGATCACGGTCCAGCTCGATCACCGTGAGGTGGCCGAGGCGCTCGACCAGCGGCTGCGTCATGGCGGCCAAGCCCGGGCCGATCTCGACCATCGGCTCGCCCGCCTTGGGGCCAATCGCCTGGATGATGTCCTCGATGATGCCGCGGTCCGTGAGGAAATGCTGGCCGAAGCGCTTGCGCGCGATATGTTTCATACGCTGGGTTGAAGTGAAAAAGCCGCGGCGACAAAAACCAGGCGAGCAGCGCTGGGCCCGGGCGCAATGGGGCTGGTGGGCCAGGGCGCTGCTTGCAGACGCAGCGCGGGGCGAAGGGCGACGCGCTTGAGAGCCGTGCCTGTCACTCGCGGTATTCCACATAAGCGCGGCCGCGGACATCCTGCAGCCACAGGCTGAAGGCTTCGTCGATTTTCTTTTCGCGCACCAGGTTGCGGGCAATCTCGCGCTGCTCGCGCTCGGTCAGCGGCGCATCTCGACGCGCCAGCACCTGGATCAGGTGCACGCCAAAACGGGACACCAGCGGATCGGCGATCTGGTTCGGGGCGAGCTGGTTCATGGTTTGCTCGAACTCGGGCACAAACATGCCGGGTGCCGCCCAGCCCAGGTCACCGCCGTCCTTGGCCGAAGCGTCCTGGCTGGCCTCGCGCGCCAAAGCGGCGAAGTCAGCCTCGCCCGCCATCACGCGGCGCCTGAACTCGGCCAGCTTGAGTTTGGCGGCCGCTTCGCTGAGCTGCGCATCCGGGCGCAGCAAAATATGCCGCGCGCGGGTCTGGATGACGTTGATGACAGCGCCACCGCGCTTTTTCTCGAGCACCTTGAGCACATGGAAACCCGCACCACTGCGCAACGGCCCGACCAGTGCGCCGGCCGCCGCGTTGCTCACCGCCTCGACAAACAGCGTGGGCAAGCGCTCGGCCAGCCGCAGCCCGAGCTCGCCGCCGGCCGCACGGTCCGGCGCATCAGACAGTTCTGCCGCGACACCCGCAAAGGCCTCGCCAGCGCGCAAGCGCTCCAGCGCACGCCGGGCTTTGGCCTCCAGCGCTGCGATCTGCTCGGCGCTGGCGCTCTCGGGCACCGCAATGAGTATTTGCGCCAGGTTGATCTGCTCGGGCCCGGCCTGAGCCTGCGCGGTGCGCTCGCGCAAGAACTGGTCGACATCCTGATCGCTGACCTTCACGCGGGAATCCACCTCGCGCTCGCGCAGGCGCACCAGCGTCAGCTCGTCGCGCAGGTCAGCGCGAAAGCGGCTGTAGTCAAGACCGTCGGAAATCAGGCGACGCTTCAGGCCGTCCAGCGTCAGCTGGTTTTGCTGGGCCACGGTGTTGACCGCCTGGTCGACCGCGGCTTCGTCTGGCAGCACGCCCTGCGTGCGTGCGAGTTGCAACTGGGCGCGCTCGACGATCAGACGTTCGAGCACTTCGCGCGCCAGCTGGCTGCGCGGGGGCGTGCCGCCCTGGCGCGGCATCTGCTGCTCGAGCCTGAGCAAGCGGCTTTGCACTTCGTTGTTGGTGATCGGCTCGGAGTTGACGACGGCGACGATGAAATCGGCCGAGCGCGGCTCGCTGCTGCTCGCCACCGGGGCCGGCAAGCTCGGGGCGCGGGCCGCGCCGGGCAGCCGCAGGCTCTGGGCCAGAACGGGCAAGGCCAGCCACAAAACGGCCACCAGGGCGCTCATGCGAAGTCGCGGCGAACCTGAAATGAAACGAGGATTAGTCATAGTTGGTGAAGCGGCTGGGGGGACTGACCTGGCCGCGCAGGTACTGGTATTTGGGAATATTGCTGCTCAGGGTTGACAAGGGATTGTTGCCAATGCGAGAGAAGCCGACGAATTCGAGCTGAAACATGATTTTGGTGTTGGCCGCGTTGACGCCGCTCTGGGAGCGCTGCAACACCAGCCGACCGATCCAGCAGCACCCATCGTACTCACAGCCCATCACCGAATCAACGAGCTGATGCTCG
>CAJAOB010000187.1 GCA_903941205.1 uncultured Burkholderiales bacterium
CTTCGCGAATGCGGGGGTCCATGACTTTGTGTGCTCCGGGCTGATGCGGCGAAAAATCGGGGATGGATTCCTGCCCCCCGATCAGGTCGTGGGCAGGCTCCGCAGGAATGACGGGCTTGCGTTGGATGCCTGTCCCTATCAGGTCGGGGCCAGTCCCCGACCGGCCGGCTGATCGGACTTACTCGGTCGGCAAGAAGCCTTCTATCGACAGGTAGCGCTCACCGGTGTCGTAGTTGAAACCCAGCACCGTCGCGCCGGCTGGCAGCTCGGGCAGCTTTTGCGCGATGGCGGCCAGTGTGGCGCCGCTGGAAATGCCGACCAGCATGCCTTCCTCGCGCGCGCTGCGTCTGGCCATTTCGCGCGCTGGCTCGGCATCGACCTGGATCACGCCGTCAAGCAAGCCGGTGTGCAGGTTCTTGGGTATGAAGCCTGCGCCAATGCCCTGGATCGGGTGCGGGGCTGGTGCGCCGCCGCTGATGACCGGGCTTTGGCTTGGCTCGACTGCGTACACCTTGAGCTGCGGCCATTTCGCCTTGAGCACTTGGGCCACGCCCGTGATGTGGCCGCCGGTGCCCACGCCGGTGATGATCGCATCGAGCCCTTGCGGGAAATCGGCCAGGATTTCGAGCGCCGTGGTGCGCGTGTGGACTTCAATGTTGGCGGGGTTTTCAAACTGCTGGGGAATCCAGGCGCCGGGAATGCCGGCGGCCAGTTCCTCGGCCCGGGCAATGGCGCCCTTCATGCCTTTCTCGCGGGGCGTCAGGGCAAAGCTGGCGCCGTAGGCCAGCATCAGGCGGCGGCGCTCGACCGACATGCTGTCGGGCATCACCAGGATCAATTTGTAGCCTTTGACGGCCGCCACCATGGCCAGGCCCACGCCTGTGTTGCCCGACGTGGGCTCGATGATGGTCGCGCCTGGCTTGAGCTGGCCGCTTTGCTCGGCCGCTTCCACCATGGCCAGCGCAATGCGGTCCTTGATCGAGCCGCCCGGGTTGCTGCGCTCGGACTTGATCCAGACCTGCGCCGCCGGACCAAACAGGCGGTTGATGCGAACGTGGGGCGTGTTGCCAATGGTCTGCAAGATGGTGTCCGCGCGCATGAAAGCTCCCGGGTTCAGATGAAATGAAAACTCGATTCTGGACGCAAGCCGCGTGCTGGCGTGAAGCCTACGGCCGCGGCGCTCGTCAATAGCGCCAGTGTCATGGCGTCAAGGCGATAACGCCCAGCCGCTAACACCCGCCTATAACGCCCAGGCCGGACTGCCCGCTCAGGCCAGCGTGTCGGCCGGACCAAGGGCGTCGCCGGGCGCCGCCTCGTCGTCCACAAAGCTCCCGTCAAACGTGAAGTACAGCGAGCTGAAGAAAATCGCCACCATCAGCATGGCGGCCGGAAACATGGCAACGCCGGCAAAGGCAGGGCTGCCCAGCAGCGCGGCAACCAGCGACACCAGCAGCGCGACGCCTGCGAAAAGACCCATCCAGAACAGCCCGAAAACCATGATTGCGCCAAAGTTCTTGTAGCAGGCCATCAGGCTGAAGAACAGGCTCTTGACCGGTGACACGCCATGCCAGTGAACCAGCGCAGGCGCATGCCAGAACAGCAGGGACAGCAGCAGGTACAGCGGCATCGCCACCCAAATGGCGAGCTGGAAATTGCCCTGACCGACCATCTCTTCGGTGATCGCGCCGCCCAGCAGGTAAAGCCGGGCCAGCTGGCCGCCGTCAATCAGCGCCGTCAGGCCCATCAGGATCAAGACCCCGCCCGCGTAAAGCGCGCCCAGCACCAGCATGGCGCGCTTGCGTTGTTGGCCGGCCCTGAAGGCGCTGATGAGGATGGAGGGCATGGGGAACTTGCCGCGCGTGGCTTCCTTGGTGGCGGCCATCAGGCCCAGCGTGGCCGCTGGCAGCAAGGCCAGCGCCAGTGCGCTGCCAACGAAGGGCAGCACCGAGGCAATCGACAGCAGCGCCATGAACATGAAAAACAGTCCGGACAGGGCCAGCGGCTGCTTGAAAAAGGTCCGGATGCCCATCTTGGCCCAGGTGACACCGGTGCGGGCAGGAACAATGTTGAGTTTCATGGGGCGATGGCGGGGTGGATGGGGGAAGTGCCTCAGGCGGGCAGCTGGTAGGGCGCTTGCAGACTTTGGCGCAGGACGCGCTCGAAGTGCTCGGGATCATGCGCCTTGAGCACGGCGGCGTCCCGCGGCAGATGAAAGTCCCACAAACGCGAAGTCCAAAAACGCAGGGCGCCGGCGCGCAGCATGGCCGGCAACAGCCGGCGCTCTTGAGCGGTCAGCACCCGAACCGACTGGTAGGCGTCCATGAAGGCGTCGGCCCGCGCTGCGTCAGTCTGGCCGCTGCGCAGGTCAATGCACCAGTCGTTCAGGCACACGCTGATGTCAAACAGGAAGGTGTCGCAGCCGGCAAAGTAAAAGTCGAAAAACCCGGTCAGCGTGCTGCTGTGTCGGCCGGCGCTGTCGGCCTCGAACATCACATTGTCGCGAAACAGGTCGGCATGAATCGGCCCGCGCGGTAGCGACTGAAAAGCCGAAGATGCTGCGACGTGGTTTTGAAAGGCCAGCTCGCCCAGGATCAGCGTGCGCTGTGCTGGCGTTAAAAACGGCTGGACCACGGGCACGGTTTCGTTCCACCAGGCCAGACCGCGCAGATTCGGTTGCCGCATCTCGAAGTCCTGGCCGGCCAGGTGCATGCGCGCCAGCATCTCGCCAACCGCCGCGCAATGGCCAGGTTGCGGAGCAAGCTCGCTGCTGCCGCGCAGCTTGTTGACCACCGCCGCCGGCTTGTCTTTCAGGCGGTGCAGGATGTCACCGCCGCGCACCAGACTGGGGGGTGTGGGGCTGGCTGCGACGGCGGCGCTCTTGCGGGCCCGGCCGGTGACCAGCGCTGCGGTCGGAGCTGCTTGGGTTGCGGGCGCTGCCTGCGGGTCCGGCACCGGAATGCCGCGGCGCGCCAGGTGTTTCATCAGGTGCAGATAAAACGGCAGCTGCTCGAAGTTCAGGCGCTCGAACAGCGTGAGCACGAACTCCCCCTGATCGGTGTCTGCAAAGTAGTTGGTGTTTTCAATGCCGCCGGCGCAACCCTTCAGTGACTCAAGCTGGCCCAGGCCCAACGCTTGCAGGAAAGAGGCGGCCTCGTCAAAAGAGACCTCGGTGAATACGGCCATGCTGAAACTCGATGAGCGAAAAGTCGGTAGGAAAAATGGGCCTGGGGCAGCGGGCTGAATGACTTGGCGGGCGCTTAAAACTTCAGGATATTCCAGAAGGGCGTCCCCGCGCCCTTGTCGGCCGCCGAACCATGGCCTCGGCGCGCGGCGTCTGGCGGCTTGATCTCGTAGGCCGGCACGTTGGCCGCCGGCTGAACCGTGATGCTCTGGGTTTCACCGCCCACACGCAGCTCGTCGATGCGCGAACCAGCGTCTTCCACGCGGATGCGTTCAATGGCCCGGTCTGGCCAGGTGCCGGGCTTGGCGGGTGCTGCGCCGTTCACAGCGGGCGCCGGCACAGGCTCGGCCGGCGTCTGCGCGCCGACAGGCGCCGCGCCGAAAATCATCAGGGCAGCCAGCCACAAGGTGCGGGTGAGAATTTGCATCGGGCGATTGTAGGCGGCAGGCATGCGCCGCTGCGGCTGAATGCCGGGCGCCACGGGCCGGTTTCATCCCGCACAATCGGGCCGCATGAGCACTGACAAAAAAACCCTGCTGCTGGTGGACGGCTCCAGCTACCTTTACCGCGCCTTTCATGCCATGCCCGATTTGCGCGTGGTCGCAGGCGACCCAAGCAGCCCGGCTACGGGCGCCATACGCGGCATGGTCAACATGATGCAAAAGCTGCGCAAGGACGTGCGCGCCGACTATGCCGCCTGCGTCTTCGACGCCAAAGGCCCGACTTTTCGCGACGCGCTCTACCCGGCCTACAAGGCCCAGCGATCCGCCATGCCCGACGATTTGCGCAGCCAGGTCGAGGCGATTCACGAGGTGGTGCAGCTGATGGGCTGGAAGGTGCTGAACGTGCCGGGCGTGGAGGCTGACGACGTGATCGGCACGCTCGCCTGCACGGCCTCCCGCCAGGGGATTGAAGTCATTATTTCCAGCGGCGACAAGGACTTGAGCCAGCTGGTGGACGAGCACATCACGGTGATCGACACCATGAACGACCGGCGCCGCGACCTGGCCGGCGTCGAGGCCGAGTTCGGCGTGCCGCCGCGGCTCATGATTGACTACCAGACCCTGGTCGGCGACACGGTGGACAACGTCCCGGGTGTGCCCAAGGTCGGCCCCAAGACGGCGGTGAAATGGCTGCTGGAATACGGCTCGCTGGACGCACTGGTGGCGCGTGCCAGCGAGATCAAGGGCGTGGCCGGTGACAACCTGCGCCAGTCGCTGGACTGGCTGCCCAAGGGTCGCGAATTGCTGACCATCAAGACCGACTGCGAATTGCAAGACTACATTGACGGCCTGCCGGCGCTCGAAGCCATCACCATGGGTGCGCAGCAGTCTGAAGCGCTGCAGGCCTTCTACCAGCGCTACGGTTTCAAGGGGCTGGTCAAAAGCCTCGAGAGCCAGGACACGCCGCCCGAGTTGGTCGGTGGCCCGCAAGCGCGGCACGATGCGGCCGCTGCCCGGGCTTCGGCAGAGTCGCCCGGACTGTTTGACTCGCCCGGGTTTTTGCAAGTGCCGCTGGCCGAGCGCGCCACCAATCTGCATTACGACACCATCCTGGCCTGGGACGCTTTTGACGCACTGCTGGCCCGCATTGAAAGCGCCGAGCTGGTGGCCTTGGACACCGAAACCAATTCCCTCGACGAGATGCGCGCGCAAATTGTCGGCCTGAGCTTTAGCGTGGCCCCCGGCACCGCCGCTTACATTCCCTTGACGCACGACTACCCCGGCGCGCCCGAGCAGCTGCCGCTGGAGGCTGTGCTGGCGCGGCTCAAGCCCTGGCTCGAAAACCCGGCGCGCGATAAGCTGGGTCAGAACGTCAAATACGACCGCCACGTGTTCGCCAACCATGGCATTGAAGTGCGCGGCTACCGGCACGACACCATGCTGCAAAGCTACGTGCTCGAAGTCCACAAGCCGCACGGACTGGCCAGCCTGGCCGAGCGTCATGTGGGCCGCAGCGGCATCAACTACGAAGACTTGTGCGGCAAGGGCGCCAGCCAGATCAAGTTCAACCAGGTCGAGATTGCCAAGGCGGCCGAATACTCGTGCGAAGACGCCGACCAGGCGCTGGACGTGCACCGCGTGCTGTGGCCGCAACTCGAGGCCAACGACAAGCTGCGGTTCATCTACCAGCTGGAAATCCAAAGCAGCGAAGGCCTGTACCGCATTGAGCGCAATGGCGTGCTGATTGACGGCCCCATGCTGGCCCGGCAAAGCGCCGAACTGGGCGCGCGCATCTTGCAGCTGGAAGCCGAGGCGCACGCGCTGGCCGGCCAGCCCTTCAATTTAGGCTCGCCCAAGCAGATCGGCGAGATTTTCTTCACCAAGCTGGGCTTGCCCGTGGTCAAGAAAACCGCCACGGGCGCGCCCAGCACCGACGAGGAAGTGCTGGAAAAACTCGCCGAAGACTATCCGCTGCCCGCCAAAATCCTTGAGCACCGCGGCCTGTCCAAGCTCAAGGGCACTTACACCGACAAGCTCGCGCAACTGGCGCATCCGCGCACCGGCCGCGTGCACACCCATTACGCGCAGGCCGTGGCGGTCACGGGCCGTTTGTCGAGCACCGACCCCAACCTGCAAAACATTCCCGTCAAGACCGCTGAGGGCCGGCGCGTGCGCGAAGCCTTTGTGGCCGCGCCCGGCTGTGTGATTGCCAGCGCCGACTACTCGCAAATCGAGCTGCGCATCATGGCGCACATCAGCGAAGACGCGGCCTTGCTGCGCGCCTTCAACGAAGGCTTGGACGTACACCGCGCCACCGCGGCCGAGGTGTTTGGCGTTGCGCTTGAGCAGGTCAGCAGCGAGCAAAGGCGTTACGCCAAGGTCATCAACTTTGGCCTGATCTACGGCATGAGCAGTTTCGGGCTGGCGCGCAACCTGGGCATTGAAACCAAGGCCGCTGCCGCCTACATCGACAAGTATTTCCAGCGCTACCCGGGCGTCAAGGCCTACATGGATGAGACCCGGCTGTCGGCCAAAAGCAAAGGCTACGTGGAAACCGTGTTTGGCCGGCGCCTGTACCTGCCCGAGATCAATTCCCCGAACGGCCCGCGCCGCAGTGGCGCTGAGCGCGCGGCCATCAATGCGCCCATGCAGGGCACCGCAGCCGACCTCATCAAGCTCAGCATGGTCAAAGTCCAGCAAGTGCTCGACGAGCAGGCGCGCGGCAGCAAGATGATCATGCAGGTGCATGACGAGCTGGTGTTTGAAGTACCCGAGGCCGAGGTTGACTGGGTCCGCAGCGAGGTGCCGCTGCTGATGGCCGGCGTGGCGCAACTCAAGGCGCCGTTACTGGCAGAGATCGGCTTTGGGCCGAACTGGGAACAGGCGCATTGAGGATCGGTTCGTGGGAACCTTTCGAACCGGGCGATGAAAGGTTGGCCACGGCGCTGCGACCGACTGAAAATTGACAGGCAGCAGCGTGTACCCGAAGGGTTTGTCGGAGTTTAGGGCGGTCTGTTCCAGCCCTTGCTTGCCATACAAGATTTCGATCTCCGAATTCCAGCAGCCCAATAAAAAAGCCCCGCATGGGGCTTTTTTATTAGGAAGTTGCCTGCTGGAATTAGCTAAGCATCATCTCAAGAAGGTCATCAGACCCGAACACACCTTGGCGTATTTCGGCTTGAGTATTTTGTTTCTCTTGCGTCAATAAAAATACTCTTGCCAAAACGACGAAATTCTGTCTGTTGAAATACTTCTAAACGTGATTTACCAAGGTATCGGCGATTCGATATTGGCTAATTTGAACGCAAGAAGGGTGTACATACTGACGTCTGTTGGGACGACCTGCAGTTGAGGGAAGCCTTTATCAGCCAGAACGCTATTGACGTAAACAGCCGGTACTTTGATCATTAGCCAAAGGTTGCCTCTACCCGACCAGTTGCATGGGTTATTCTCCTTCCCCTTCACACTCACACTGGCAGCGATGCCTTGAACCCAGCTGCGAATCAGCGCTGGATCAGTCAGAGACGGTGGCGGAGAGGGCAACGCGCTGAACATAATAACTGCATTGTTGGTTCTTGCATTCCAAGGGGCACTCCTGGCCGTGGCGGTCTGCGAGGTGCCCATGATGTGATTGTAAAGGCCATCGCAGGTCCCTTTTCCGCTGTACTCGGCTGCGTCTGTGTAGAAGGCTTTGCTGATTCCCATGCCCTTCAGTATTCCAGGAGCCTTGCCAGCGATGGCTTCCATCACGTTAGTGCTGCCGCGACTGGCCTGACCCTCGTACAATATACCGATCTGGATATCTCCGGTGACAACCGTAGCACCTGCCTGGTTAATATATTTGTAGTTGTAAATTGTTCCGGCCAGCCTGTCTGCGTCTGCATGTGCCCCGCCAAGATAGCCCAGCGGAAGTGATAAAAATATTACCTTGGCAAAGAGTGACTTTAAATTGAGTTTCATGGTTTTTTACCTTTTCTAAGTTGACTTTATCTGAAGATTGGAGATGCCGAAGTTTTGTTGGCTTTTTTGGGATTTTTTGATGGTGGTTGATTCAATAACTCCTCCAGCCGTTTGAATGGATTATTCAGCTCTAAATCTCTTTTAAAATGCGTCAGCCGACTCCAATGGCCTGTGTTGCAGAGCCTGCTACAGGTTTCTTGAAAAAGGAGTACTCAGCTTGGTCATGCACTGCGATCAGGTTCTCTTCACACCCACTCGCGTTCCTCCGTTTTTCGACCTTCACGCTTTCAGTGGTTTCAAAGCTTAACCAGCTTGCTGACGGTACACAAGTGTATTTTCACTAAAAAGACTTGAATCGGTTTTTTGCTGTTTTTTAATTCAGGAGCTCATACCTATTTGACCGGTCAGTTTGGAAGCCTGTAGTGGACTTTATAGGATAAGTGAGTACTTAATTGGTAATTTAATTCGCTTAATTAACCCTTTAATCGCAATTTTTTGTCTATTAAAATAATTTTATTAAAAAATTTAAATTTAAATATTAAACTAACTGAACTGTATATTTTCATTCATTTATTTAAAAAATTTGTCCGGAAAACGCGCTGAGGGCCAAGCGCTTCGGCAAATGCCTCACCGGGAAACTTCATGCGGAACAAGCATTGCCAACAAGCTTGAATTGACCGCCTTGCCACACCGGTCTTGCGCATCCCCTCCCTCGGCGAGGGTTATGTTCTTACCGAGCGCCGGCGCTGACACAATGTCAGGTCCGCCATCAACACGAGGGATTTGCAATGCTGACTTCAGACCAGAAACAAGATTTTGATGCCCTGTTGCCGGGCCAGTCGAGCGAGGCGGGCGCCAGCCGGCGTACCGCGCTCAAGGCTGCTTTGGGCCTTGGCTACGCGGCTGCCGCGGGGCCTCTGATGGCGCAGACGGCCATCAAGACTTCGTCGGAAGGTCTGAAGACCGGCGAGGTGACTTACGATGTCAATGGCTTCAAGGTGCCGGCTTTCTTTGCGGCGCCCGCGGGCAAGACCAATTTGCCGGTGGTGCTGGTGATTCACGAGATTTTTGGCGTACACGAGTACATTGCCGATACCTGCCGCCGCTTCGCCAAGGCGGGCTATATGGCCGTCGCGCCCGAGCTGTTCGCGCGCCAGGGTGACCCGGGCAGCTACAGTGAAATGGCCAAGCTCATTGCGGAAGTCGTCAACAAGACACCCGACGCGCAAGTGATGGCCGACCTCGACGGCGCCGTCAACTGGGCCTCTGGTCAAGGCGGCAATGCGCAAAAAGTGGGAATTACCGGCTTTTGCTGGGGCGGCCGCATCACCTGGCTTTATGCGCAGCAAAGCAACAAGGTCAAGGCCGGCGTGGCCTGGTACGGCCGGTTGGTGGGCGCCAGTTCGGCCATCAGTCCGCGCCACCCGCTCGAACTCGCCGGCGCGCAGCAGGCGCCTGTGCTGGGGCTTTACGGCGGGCAAGACAGCGGCATCCCGCTCGATACGGTCAACCAGATGAAAGCGGCATTGGCCGCAGCGGGCGACAAGGGCAATGCCGCCGCCAAGGCATCCAACTTCGTGGTTTACCCCGACGCGCCTCACGCTTTTCATGCCGATTACCGCCCGAGCTACCGGGCGGAGCCTGCACAAGACGGTTTCAAGCGCGCGCTGGCGTGGTTCAGCACGCACGGATTGGCATGAGCGCCGCTTCGCAGGCTTAGGCGCTGCCTCAGACGCAGGATAATCAGGGTAGCCGCCCGGACAGTCAGCATGGCTGTCCGGGCTTTTTTATTGCGGGCCACGGACTTGTTCTGTTCCGGGCTTGCCGGCTTGAAGCCTCTGGCGGTTTCAGGGGCTGGCACTCCCGCGGCGCCTGGCCTGCATCCTGCACTGTTGGTTCAGCGCCCCGATGGGCTCTGAACATGGAGGCGTTTTGATGACTTTGTTGGCGATTATTGCGGCCACGCTGGTGGCCGGCGTGGGCAGCGTGTGGCTGGCGGCCTTGCTGGGTTTTGGCGTTCTGGCGCGTTACACCCAGCACATGCTGAGTTTGGCCGCTGGCGCTTTGCTGGCCACCGCTTTCATGCATTTGTTGCCCGAGGCTTTTGAAAGCCAGGTCGGCGCGCACGAGTTGTTCCCGACCTTGCTGATCGGGCTGGTCTTTTTCTTCTTGCTCGACAAGGCCGAGCTCTGGCACCACGGCCACGAGCATCATCATGGCGCCGCGCCAGAGGCAAGCGGCGACCCGCACACGGGCCACGCGCACGACCACGCGCACGGCCATGCCCATGGGCCCTCTGGTGGCAGTTGGGCCATCCTGACGGGCGACAGCGTGCATTGTTTTGGCGACGGGGTTTTGATTGCCTCGGCGTTTGTGGCCGACCTGCGCCTGGGCGTGGTGGCCGCGCTGGCCGTGCTGATGCATGAAGTCCCGCACCACATGGGGGATCTGGCCGTGCTGCGTACCGCCAGCGACAACCGCCGCATGGCTTTTGTGAAGGTGTCGCTGGCCGGCGCGCTGACGGCCCTGGGCGGCGTGATGGGCTACTTTTTGGTGGCGCAGCTGGAGGCTTATCTGCCTTACTTCCTGGCGATTGCCTCCAGCAGCTTTTTGTACGTGGCGCTGGCCGACCTGATTCCGCAGCTGCAAAAAAAGCTCAGCGCACGCGAAACCGGCGCGCAAATTCTGTGGCTGGCCGTGGGCATGGGCATGGTGACGCTGGCCAGTGGCCTGACGCACAGCCACTGAAAATTGCCGGACGCGGTCCAGGCGGATCGCCTGAAGCCGGGCGGCGCGGCTTCAAATCCCTGCGGGGTCAAGGCCTGGCTGCTTCAAACTTCAGCTGATTCGAAGGCCGGTGGGTTCAAGGGCCGATGCGTTCAAGGGCCGGTGGTTTCAGACGCCGGCTTCCAGCAAAGCCGCCCGTGTCGGCAGTCCTTCGCTGTCGCCCATCACCTGCACCGCTTGCGCGCCAATCCAGGCGCCGCGCCGGGTCGCTTCGGCCAGCGTCAGGCCTTCGAGCAGGGCGCTGATGACGCCGACCGCAAAGCCGTCACCTGCGCCCACGGTGTCGACGACCCGCGCCACGGCAAAACCAGGCACATGGCCGCTACCCGTGGGGCTGGCAAAGTAGGCGCCCTCGCTGCCTAGCTTGACGATCACACGGGACGCGCCAGCCGCCAGGTAAAAGCGGGCGATGGCTTCGGGGCTTTTTTCGCCGGTGAGCAGGCGGCCTTCCTCCAGCCCGGGCAAGACCCAGTCGGCGCGCCGGGCCAGGTCGTTGATGGCGCTTCGCATGTGCGCTGTCGAAGCCCAGAGCGAAGGCCGCAGATTGGGGTCGAAGGAGACGCTGCGACCACCAGCGCGCATCAGGTCCATGCTTTGCTGCGTCAGCGCCAGCGTGCCTTCCGAAACCGCGGCAAAGACGCCGGTGGCGTGCAAGTGGCGGGCCGACAGCAGCCAGGGCTGGTTGATGTCGGCCGCCGTCATGCGGCTGGCCGCCGAGCCCTTGCGGTGGTATTCGACGGGCGGGTCGCTGCCGTCCGTGACCTGGCCTTTGATCATGAAACCGGTTTTCTGGCTGGCGTCGCAAACCACTTGCGAGCAGTCAATGCCCTCCTGGCGCATGGCGGCAAGCAGGTAGCGGCCCATCGAGTCGGTGCCCAGGCGGCTGGCCCAGGCGACCTTCAAGCCCAGCCGCGAAAGACCAATGGCGACATTGGTTTCGGCCCCGGCGCTGCGCTTGTAAAAAGCCTGGGAATCCTCGAGCGGGCCTGGCCGGTCGGTCACCAGCAGCATCATGGCTTCGCCAAAGGTGGCCACGTCGAACAGCGCGTTCATGCTGGCAGACCTGCGTAATGCGCTATGTCGGCGCGGCGCTCGCTCCGGGTCGAGCCAAGCGGGGGAAGTGCCGCATCAGCAAGCCGCTCTTTGGCGCTGAAAAAATTCAGCTTCATGCCGCGTCGCACCTGCTTGAGCGCGTACTCGGCTCGCAGCGCGTCGCCCTTGCTGGCATAGGGGCGGCAAGCCAGCACGCGGCGCGGCGGGTGCGCACGGGTGTAAGCGGCGCCTAGCCCCAGCGCATGCTGGATGAAGCGCTGCTCGACATCCAGCGCCACGCCGGTGTAGAGCGTGCCGTCTTCGCATTCGAGCAAATAAAGATGGTAGGGTGGGGCAGGGGGCGTCTGGGCTTTCATGGCGCAGAGCTTACCGCGGCTACAGGCGTTTTTTAAGCGGTTCCCCGGCCTCGGACTGCCAGGCCCGGAACGCTCAGCGTATGCGGCCGCGCCTGAACAGATTGACGACTGCGAGCAAGGCAATCGCGCCGAGCAGCGAGACACCCACCGACGACACACTGATGCCTTCGTCCAGTGCGCTGACGCCGATCAGCGGCGAGATAAGCAGACCGGCCAGAAACGAGCCGACGATGCCGACGACGATGTTCAGCAAGATTCCCTGCTGCGTGTCTGTGCGCATGACCACGCTGGCTACCCAGCCGATGAGACCGCCCACGATAAGCCAGACGATGAAATTCATGATGAAACTCCGTGTCCACCTTGTTGGCGGGCATTGATGCTGCTGTGAACTGCCTGGCGCTGGCTAGCGCTTGCACCAAGACTCGAAACTTTATGCAGGCTCGGCTGCTTTCGGGCGCTGCGGTGTAGGCCGGGCCGCAGGCCCCCTGTGCGCTGCGGCGCGATGCAGTTGTCAGGAGATGTCGATCAGAAGCAGCGGCTTGGCTTGTGCGAGCGCGGCGGGTCGGCTGGGGTTTGTGACGGCGTCTGCGGCCGAGTTGTGCGCCGGCGCAGGAAGGTGCGCATCTGCGTTTGAAAGTTTGCTCGAGCGCGATCGTGCATCAGTGTCTGCCGAGGATCGGACTGGCCGGATCGGAGCAGAACAGCCAGACCTGGAGAGGTCTTAAAAACC
>CAJAOB010000188.1 GCA_903941205.1 uncultured Burkholderiales bacterium
ACTGTAATATCCAATACTGAATTTAGTATGATAGTGACCCTGGACTGTATTCATTCCATACTGCTGGGCATTAGACGCATCAAAAAGCAGTCTGTAAAAAACGCTTTGGTGCGCCTGGCCCCTGTGCGCAGCCAAGTCTTGAGAGGTGATCAGGCGGGCCTGGACGGTGAAAAATCGGCAAGGGCGCGGTTCCGGTGCTTGGCGTTGACAGCGCGTCAAATCCATCCCAGCCATTGGCCCCAGACCAGCTGGCCGAGGTAGCGCGAGGGCAGCAGCGTGAAAGCCCCCGCAATCAGGCAGGCACCCACGTAGAGGCGCGCCATGGTGTGGCGGTGGCCGGTGATGTTTCTTTGGCGCAGATAGGCAAACGCCCTGAACAGCATGAACAAGGTGAAGGGGATCAGCAAATGAATCGGCGTGTAGCCGGCCAGATTGGGCAGCCGGAAATCACGAATCCACAAGGCGCTTGCCGCAGTGGCGAGCATGCAGGCGACCCAGGCGTAGCCAAAGGCACGATGCAAACGGGGACGTGTCTGGCGTCCCAGGCGCGCCCACAAGGCGAACGGGCCGAGCGCCAGCGCAGCCAGGGCGGTGCTCAGGTGAAAGGCGATCAGGGGGGTGAGTGTCATGGGGCGCTCCTTGGGGCTGGGGACTCCTGGCGAATTGTCCTGACCGCGGCTCCTGGCCGCAAGCACTATGCGACGAAGTGCAGCGCCAACGGCGCGAGATGCACAAAATGCGCTGCTTGCGCCAAGTTCGCCTGGTGCACACTGGCCGCGTCAAGCCTTACTGCCCGAAGCGCGGCCCGTCCTTGAGGAACAGGTCTTCTTCAGGCGTGCTGCTTCTGCCCAGCGCGGCATTGCGGTGGGGAAAGCGACCAAAGCGTTCAATGATGCTTTGATGTTGGCGGGCAAAGGGCAGGTGGCCGGCGATCTGTTCTTTCAGAGGCTCGGGCGCCTGGGCGAGCAGGTTTTCAAAGCGGCTCACGCATTCGGTTTGCAGCGCCGGGCTTTCGGCGTGCATCAGCGGCATGTATAAAAACAGCCGGCCCACCCAGGGCAGCAACTGGTCATGCTTGTTCGCCAGCGCTGTGAGGCTCAGGCGCTGGGCGCGGGCATCGCCGGCAAAGGCTTGCGCGGTGCCGCGGTAGATGTTGCGCGTGAACTGGTCGAGCAAGATCACCAGGGCCAAAAGCTCCGTGGGTTTGGCTTCCCAGTGCGCCAGGCCGCCTTGCAGCGCGCTCGCCACGGATTGGCCAAAGCGCTGCCCGATGTGCTGGTCCAGTGCGGCGCCGCCGCGAAACCATCGTGCGTTCAGGTCGTCGGTCGGCCAGCCCGCGTGCAGTCCGTCACCCAGCCAGAAATCAAGAACGCTGAAGGCTTGCGGTTGTGTTTCTGGGTCTGTTTGTGGGTCTGTCGGGGCTTGTGTCATGGTGCGGATGAGATGGGTGCCTCAAGCATAATCTGCGCTTCTTTTCAGGAGCCTGTTTTGGACATTGCATTGCTGACCAAAGCCGCCGTGATGGGCATTGTCGAAGGCTTGACCGAGTTCTTGCCCATCTCTTCCACGGGGCATTTGATCCTGGCAGGTGCCTTGCTCAACATGACCGACGAGAAGGCCAAGGTTTTTGATATTGCGATCCAGACCGGTGCTATTTTTGCCGTGATTTTGATTTACTGGCAAAAAATAAAGACCACGGTGCTGGCCTTGCCGCATGCACAAACCGCCCGGCGCCTGGCTTTGAATGTGCTGGTGGCCTTTGTGCCGGCGGTGCTGCTGGGCCTCTTGTTTGGCAAGGCCATCAAGGCCCATTTGTTCAACCCGGTGGTGGTGGCGACCACGTTCATTCTGGGTGGTCTGGTGATCTTGTGGGCAGAAAAGCGCCAGCAAGACAACCCGGCCGCAGCCCGCGTGCAGGACGCCGATGACATGACGCTGATGGATGCGCTCAAGGTCGGACTGGTGCAGTGTTTTGCCATGATTCCGGGCACCAGCCGCAGCGGCGCGACCATCATTGGCGGCATGCTTTTGGGCTTGTCGCGCAAGTCGGCCACAGACTTTTCGTTTTACCTGGCCATCCCGACCCTGATTGGCGCGGGCGTCTACAGCCTCTACAAAGAACGCGCATTGCTGTCGCTGGCCGACTTGCCCATGTTTGCCGTGGGTTTGCTGTTTTCTTTCCTGAGCGCCTGGCTGTGCATTCGCTGGCTTTTGCGCTACATCGCCAGCCACAGCTTTGTGGTGTTTGCCTGGTACCGGATTGTTTTTGGCCTGCTGGTGCTGCTGACGGCGCACATGGGCTGGGTCAACTGGGTCGCCTGAAAGGGCCCGGCGCGAGACTTCAGCCCAGGAAATTGAGCAGCGAGGCCTCCAGCGCGGCGGCCGCCGCGACCGGCTTTTCCATCGGGAACAAGTGGGTGCCGTCCAGGATCATGGTGCGGCCTTTGGTGATTTTCTCGGTCAGGGCCATGCCGACCATGCGCATCTCGACCGACTGCCGCCCGCCTATGAAGCTCACCGGGCATTTGAGCGGATGGCGCTTGAGAATCGCCTCCAGGTTGTCGGGCAGGGTGTTGTAGATGGCTGTCTCGATGTTGCGGTCAAAGCTCAGTACGCGCTGGCCGGGGCCGGCATCTTGCGTGCCGTGGTCGATGTAGTCGCTCAAGATTTGCGGGTTCCAGCGCGCAAACATTTTCTTGGTGGCGAAATGGGCCAGCGCCTCGTCGCGGCTGGCCCAGGCCTGCTTGCGCTTGCGGCTGACGGCACCCGGCGAAACCGAGCCGACCAGCCTGGCCCGCTTGGCCACGCTCAGCGCGGTGGCACGCCAGCCGCCCACAATCGGCGAGTCCAGCAAGACCACGCCCCTGACCGGCAGGCCGCCCAGCTCGGGGTGGCGCGCCGCGCACATCAGGCTCAAAAAGCCGCCGAGTGAATGCCCCACCAAAAACGCCGGCTGGCCGCTTTTCGCCACCTCATGCGCCGTGAAGTCAGCCAGTTGCTGCACCAGAAAAGGCCAGTTGCTGGTGACCGGGTAGCGCGGGTCATGGCCGAATTTTTCAATCGCCTTGACCCCAAAGCCCCGCGATTTCAGGCTTTGCAGCATCACACCATAGGTGCTGGCCGGAAAGCTGTTGCCGTGCGAAAAAATGACAAGGGGCTTGGTGCTGGTAGGCAAGATGGGCAGTCGGTTGGGGCAGGGCGGGCTTAAATGAGCTTTTCGTCGGGCGTGCGGATTTTCTTGAGCGCGTCATGCCGGCTGGCCGGCATTTTCAGCGGGGTGTCAGTTTGCGCGTCGTCCCACACCGGGTCTTCAATGCTGTCGAACACTTCGCGCAGCTTTTGCCCCCAGTTGTTGTGCATCATCTGGTAGTAGGGGTTGTTGTGGTCGATGCAGACGACCTTGTCGCTTTGCAACTTGTTGGCCTCGTAGACCACCAGATCAAGCGGCATGCCGACCGACAGGTTGGACTTCATGGTCGAGTCCATCGACACCAGCGCGCACTTGGCCGCTTCGGCCAGCGGCGTGTCGGGCGTGAGGACGCGGTCCAGCACTGGCTTGCCGTATTTGGATTCGCCGACCTGGAAGTAAGGGGTTTCGCTGGTGGCTTCAATGAAGTTGCCGGCCGAATACATCTGAAACAGGCGCATGCCTTCACCCTGAACCTGGCCACCAAACAGCATCGAGACATTGAAGTCCACGTCAGCCTGCTTGAGTGAAGCCGCGTCTCGCTCGTAGACGCGGCGCACGGCCGCGCCCAGTACGCGCGCGGCATCAAACATGCTTTTGGCGTTCCAGATCGTGATCGGATCACCGCCGTCCGGGTCTGGCAGTTTCTCGACTTGCAAGATCTCGCGGATCGACTGGGAAATGGACAGGTTGCCGGCGGAGAGCAGGACCATGAAACGGTCGCCGGGACGCTCGTAAACAATCATCTTGCGAAAAGTGCTGATGTGGTCCAGGCCGGCGTTGGTGCGCGAGTCGGAGAGGAACACCAGGCCGGCGTTGAGTTTGATGGCGACGCAATAAGTCATGATTTCTGAAGTAGTTTTTTGAGTTGATACAGCGCGTCAAGCGCTTCGCGCGGGCTGAGAGCGTCGGGGTCGATGGTAGCGAGTGTTTTTTCGAGCAGGCTGATTTCAAAGGCGGGCATTTCGGGCGGTGCGGCAAACAGGTCAACCTGGGCTCGGCTTTCGGTTTGCTGGATCTCCAGCGCTTCCAGCGCGTGGCGTGCGTGGTTGACCACCGCCGCCGGTACGCCCGCGAGTTTGGCCACGGCCACGCCGTAACTGCGGCTGGCTGGCCCCGGTTCAATATGGTGCAGGAACACGATGCTGGCACCGGACTCGACCGCGCTGACATGCACATTGACCGCGCCGTGGTGCTTGGCTGCAAACTCGGTGAGCTCGAAGTAGTGCGTGGCAAACAGCGTGAAGGCCTGCGTTTTGTTGTGCAGGTAAGCAGCAATGCCGCTGGCCAGCGCCAGGCCGTCAAAGGTCGAGGTGCCGCGGCCGATCTCGTCCATCAGCACCAGCGACTGCGGCGTGGCAGCGTGCAGGATTTGCGCGGCTTCGGTCATCTCCAGCATGAAGGTCGATTGCGCGTTGGCCACGTCGTCGGCCGCGCCTATGCGCGTGTGAATCGCATCAATCGGCCCGAGCCGGCAGGCAGTTGCCGGCACGTAGGAGCCAACCGACGCCAGCAGCACGATCAGCGCAACCTGGCGCATGTAAGTTGACTTGCCGCCCATGTTGGGGCCGGTGATGACCCGCATGCGGCTCTTGCTGGCAAAGTGGCAGTCGTTGGCAATGAAGCTGCCGCCGCCAGTTTCAGCCAGTCGGGCTTCCACCACCGGGTGGCGTCCGGCCACGATGTCGATGCAGGGCTCCTTGGCAAACACCGGCTGCGCCCAGTTCAGCGTGAGCGAGCGTTCGGCCAGCGCGCACAGCGCGTCCAGCGAAGCAATCGCGCGCGCCAACCGGCTCAGCGCGGGCACGAAGTCTTGCAACTGGTCGAGCAGTTCTTCATAGAGAAACTTCTCGCGGGCCAGCGCGCGCTCTTGCGCCGACAGTGCCTTGTCTTCAAAGGTCTTGAGTTCGGGCGTGATGAAACGCTCGGCGTTTTTCAGGGTCTGGCGGCGCCGGTAATCGTCCGGGACCTTGGCCGCCTGGCCCTGCGTGACTTCAATGTAAAAGCCGTGCACCCGGTTGAACTGGACCCGCAGGTTGGCAATGCCGGTGCGGGCTCGCTCGCGCGCTTCGAGGTCGAGCAAAAACGCGTCGCAGTTGGTCTGGATACCGCGCAACTCGTCGAGGTCGGCATCGCAGCCGTGGTTGATCACGCCGCCGTCTCGCACCAGCGAAGCGGGTTCGTCCAGCAAGTAGCGGCCGAGCAGGGCGGCGCAGGCCGGCGGCGCTTGCAGGTCTTCAAAAATGCGTTGCAGCAGCGCCGGCAGGGGCACCTGGCCTTGCCCTGCCGGGCCCGGGTTGAGTTGTTCGGCTTTGTGCAGCGTGTTGCGCAGCGCGATCAGTTCACGTGGGCGCACCTGCCGCAGCGCAATGCGCGCGGTGATGCGCTCGACATCGCTACAGCCTTTGAGGCGCGCGCGCAGCACTTGCTGCAAGCCCGCGCGCAATTGTGTGACGGCGTCCAGGCGCGCGGCCGCCTGGCTGCGGTCACGCCGTGGCGTCAGCAGCCAGTTCTTCAGCAGCCGGCTGCCCATGCCGGTGGTGCAGGTGTCGAGCAGGGAAATCAGCGTCGGTGAGTCTTCGCCCCGCAGGGTCTGCGTGAGTTCGAGGTTGCGGCGGGTGGTTTGCGGCAGCTCGATCAACTCGCCGTGGCGCACCACTTGCAGACTGTGTACGTGGCTGAGCGCCCGGCCTTGGGTGTGTTCGGCATAGCCGAGCAGCGCCGAGGCAGCCGCATGGCCTTCGCTCAAAGCCTCGGCGCTGAACGACGCGAGCGAGGCCACCTGCAACTGCGCCAGCAAGCGGCGCACGCCCAGGGCTGCATCAAACTGCCAGGCCGGGCGGGCCGTCAGGGTGGTAGCACTGCCAGACAAGCCGGACTGGCGCAGGGCTTTGAGTCGTGCCTCAAAGGCGGGCGTCACATCGACGTTGTAAATCAGCTCGCTGGGCCCGATGCGCCCGATCCAGGCTTCGACCTCGTCGCTGCTGCACTGCGCCAGATGTATCTCGCCCTGCGTCACGCTGAGCCAAGCCATGCCGCAGGTGTTGCGGCTGCCCTGGTGAACGGCCAGCAAGATCGACTCGGTCTTGTCAGAAAGCAGCTCCGTGTCGGTCAAGGTGCCGGGCGTGACCACGCGCACCACCTTGCGCTCGACCGGGCCTTTGCCCGTGGCCTCACCCATCTGCTCACAAATCGCCACCGACTCGCCAAGTTTGATCAGTTTGGCCAGGTAGCCGTCAACGGAGTGAAAAGGAACCCCCGCCATCATGATCGGCTGGCCTGCCGACTGGCCGCGCGAGGTCAGCGTGATGTCAAGCAGGTTGGCGGCCTTTTCGGCATCCGCATGGAACAACTCATAAAAATCGCCCATCCGGTAAAACAGCAGCGTGTCGGGATAGTCCGCTTTCAGGGCCAGGTACTGCGCCATCATCGGCGTGTGCCTGGGCTCCTCGCCTGCAAGCGATGCGGGATCTGGTTTTACCTTGTGCATTTAAACGCCGTGATGTGCCTTGGGGGAAGTCAGGCCGCTGGCTGGCTGCCGGGGGGCGCCGGGCGATCGCACCGGCAGGGGCCGGTGGGGGCCGGTGGGTCGGGCAGGGCGGTGGAGGCGGTCTGACGGTGAGTGTGGGATTATCCGCCAGGGCTTGTCGACAGTCTGTGCCGCGCCTTCCAAGGGGGACACGCTTTCGAAGCGGCCTGACTCCTTGCGGCTGGCCTGTCTGCGGTTTTCCAGCTTGATATTTTTTGAGAAATTAGTTGTTTTTGTCTAACATCTGTCCGATACCATACGCGCTGCTAGCGATGATCCCCTTCGCTTATTAAGGAATTTTCATGAAACGTCTTCTCGCCCTCACGCTTTGCTTTTTCGCGCTGCCGGTCTTTGCCAGTGATGCGCCTTCTGGCTTTCTGAGCGACTACGGCCGGCTGGCCAAGGAGGGCTCGATTCGCGCACGCTACCTCGGCTACACGGCGCCGGGTGCTGCGGCCATCAAGAGTCCCGCGGTTTATGTGACGCCGCTGGGCCGCTTCCCGGTAGCCGCCAAGTTTGGTGACCTGGACGACGCTTTGGTGACATCTGTGTTGACTTACACCGAGCAGCAGTTGCGCTCGCAACTGGGGGTTCGCACCCGTGTGGTGGACGACAAGGCGGCAGCCGATGTCACGCTGGAGGTGGCGCTGACCGGGCTGGGCGCACAGCCCGAGGGAAAGACCGCTCTGGACCTGGTGCCTTTGCGCCTGATCACCGGTACGGCCAAGAACGCTGCGCTGGGCAAGGTCATGGAGGCTGCAGCTGTTTTTGAAATGCGACTGAGCCAGCCGGCGTCTTCAAAGATCCTGCGCGAATCCAAGCATGAATTGGTCGGCGACAGCATTGGCCGCGCAGACAACGAAAAAACCCGCATGAGCCTTGATGCGCTCAAGCCTGCATTGGACAAATGGGTGGCTCTGGTGGTCGATCAAGTCGCGCCCAAGCCTTGAGTGTTTTTCTATTCATTGATTTTTTAACCTCAGCAAGGAGCTTTTGATGTTTTCATTTCGCCACGTTGTTTTGACCGCCCTGAGCGCCCTGGCCCTGACGGCGGCCTTTTCGCCTGCGGCTTTCGCAGACGACAAGGGCAAGGAGCTGGAAAAACGCTTCGCCGAGGCCGACAAGAACAAGGACGGCAAGCTGACCGCTGAGGAGGCCAAGGCCATGCCGCGCGTGAGCAGCAACTTCAGCCGCATTGACAAGGACAAGCTGGGCTACGTCACGCTCGAGCAGCTCAAGGCCATGAGCAAGTGATTTGGCGGGCTGGCGGGCTCAAGCATGGGCCAGCCAATGCCGCGCGATGTCTTCGCGGCGCGCCAGCCACAACTCTTTCGCGCAGCTGTCAATGTGCCTTAGCACCGCGTCCAGCCCGCCGACACGGGCCGGGCGCCCCATGATTCGGGTGTGCAGGCCAATCGTCATCATGCGTGGCGCGTCTTGCGCCTCTCTTCGCAGCTCGTTGATGGCGTCGATCACATAGCTGGCAAAGTCAGCGCCGCTGACGAAGGCGGCCCGGTCAAAAAATCGCATGTCGTTGGTGTCAAAGGCGTAGGGCAGGACCGCATGGCGCCTGCCGTCGGCCAGGGTCTGAACCCAGGGCAGGTCGTCCCCAAAAAAATCACTGTCGTACAAGAAGCCGCCGTGCTCTTGCAGCAGGCGCCGGGTGTTCACAGACGCCGTGGACTTGCAGTGCCAACCCACGGGCGCGCGGCCAGACAGGCGCTCGATGGTGGCGGCGGTGCGGGCGATCATGGCGCGCTCGGTGGCTTCATCCATGTGCGCCGGCGACTCCCAGCGCCAGCCGTGGCCCGACATTTCAAAGCCGTGCTGGCGCGCGTCGTCGCTCACCCAGGGGGTTGATTCGAGCGCGCGGCCGCAGACGTTCAGCGTCAGGGGCAAGCGCCCGTCGATGAAGCGTTTGACCACTCGCCGGTAGCCGGCGCTGGCGCCGTAGTCAAAGTGGCTCTGCATGCAAAAGTCCGGCACGTCGTTGATCTCGCGAATCACTTCATGCACGGGCTCGTTGCGCTCGTCGCCTGAAGCCAGCGACAACTCGGCGCCCTCTTCAATATTGAGCACGAAAGAAATCGCCAGGCCCTTGCCGCCCGGCCAGCGCAGCCCGGCAGGCGGGATGCTGGGTTGAAGGCGGCGGGCCAGTTCAGGTGGGTGTGAATACATGCTCAGTCCTTTGATTCAAGGCCGGCTTGCAGACATGCGAAATTGCTCGCGCTGCAAGGCTGGGGCCCGTCCGGGGTGGAAAATAGGTTTGCTCTGGGTTCGTGCCAGGCTTGCAATTGCCGCCATCCAATTTTCAAACAGGTAGTCCATGACCTCTCTCCCCTCTGATTCCCGCATGACTTTTCAGGTTCAGGCTGTCCTTGATGCGCTCGTTCGGGCGCGCCAGACCGGCCTGCCGGCCGATGACGCAGCCCCCGACCTGCAACTGAGCGATCCCGCCCAGGCTTATGCCGTGCAGGCGGCGATGGCGCGGATGCTGGATTGGCATGCCGGCCAGGCGCCTCGGCACTGGAAGTCTGGCGGCCCCCGGCGCGAAGCCGTGCTGACGCATGCGCCGCTGCCTCTGGCAGGTGTCTGGCAGAGCCCCGCCACAGCCGGCGCCTGGCCTTTTGCCATTCGTGCCATTGAGGCTGAGGTGGCTTTGCGGCTGGCGCAGCCGGTTGACGCCGCATTGGCTGCAACGCTCGACGAGGCGTCTGCCGCCAGCTTGATTGACGCCATGGCGGTGTCCATCGAGGTGGTGGATTCGCGCTGGCAGCGCCAGACCGCTGCGCCAGCCTTGCTCAAGCTGGCTGACTTGCAGTCGCACGGTGCTTTGGTGCTGGGCGCGTGGATTCCTTACGCCGAACGCGACTGGCAGGCGCAGGTTTGCCGCCTGGACATCACCGGCCAGGACGAGCAGACTTTTGTCGGTACCCATCCGCTGGGCCACCCGGCCTGGCTGCTGCCCGCCTGGCTGCGTCACGCCACGCAGGACGGAGCGGTGGTGCCCGCCGGAGCGGTGGTGAGCACAGGTTCCTGGAACGGCATGGCGCCGGCGCGCGCTGGCGATCTGGTTCGCGTTCGTTTTGACGGCATTGGCGAGGCCAGCTTGCAGCT
>CAJAOB010000189.1 GCA_903941205.1 uncultured Burkholderiales bacterium
AAGAAGGGCAACCAGTGGCACTTCGGCATGAAAGCCCACATCGGGGTGGACGCTGAGTCCGGCCTCGTGCACACCGTCATCGGCACGGCGGCCAAGGTCAACGATGTCACGCAAGGCCATGCGCTCTTGCACGGCGAAGAACAACTGGTCTTTGCTGATGCGGGCTACCAAGGCGCCAGCAAACGACCGGATGCCACTGGCGTGGCTTGGCATGTGGCCATGCGGCCTGGAAAGCGTAGGCGCAAAAGCACACGCCCTGGGGCGTGTTGCACGAACAAGCCGAACAACTCAAAGCCAGCGTGCGGGCCAAGGTGGAGCATCCGTTTCGGGTCATCAAGTGCCAGTTCGGGCACGTCAAGGTGCGCTACCGGGGACTGGCCAAGAACACTGTCCAACTCATCACGCTGTTTGCGCTGTCCAACATCTGGATGGTTCGACTCAGCCTGATGCAGGGTGCGCCGGGATGAGTGCGCCTGCAAACAGCCAACGGGCTGCAAAAGGCCTGAAAAATGACCTCTTGCTGCCTTCGGGAGGCGCAAGCGACGCTGACGCTTCAACAGGTAGGACCTCTTCGCTTATGTCTGGCTCTCAAGCTGAGCTCTGGACATGACCCCGAGCCTAAAAAAACCGGGTCATCAAGACCCGGTTTCGTCAGCGGTCGATTCTTCGGGCAGATGCTATTGGGCTAACCAGCCTCCGTCCATGTTCCAGGCCACCCCGCGCACGTTGTTGCCGGCTGCTGAGCAGAAAAAGACGGCAAGCTCGCCCAGTTCGGCCGGTGTGGTGAATTGCATGGAAGGCTCTTTTTCTCCAAGCAACTGGCGTTTTGCATCCTCGTTGGAAATATTTTGCGCGGCCGCCCTGGCATCGACCTGCTTTTGCACCAGTGGCGTCAGCACCCAACCCGGGCAAATTGCATTGCAGGTCACGCCGGTCGTGGCGTTTTCCAGCGCGGTGACTTTGGTCAGTCCGACCAGGCCGTGCTTGGCAGCGACGTAGGCTGATTTTTCGGCGGACCCCACCAGGCCGTGGGCCGATGCGACGTTGATGATGCGGCCCCAGTTGGCCACCTTCATGGCGGGCAGGGCCAGGCGTGTTGCATGGAAGGCGCTGGACAAGTTGATCGCGAGCACCGCGTCCCACTTTTCGACCGGGAAGTCTTCAATCTTCGCCACGTGTTGAATGCCGGCGTTATTGACCAAGATATCGACGCGGCCAAATTGTGCCGCCGCAAACTTCATCATCTCCTCGATTTCGGCGGGCTTGCTCATGTCGGCGCCGTGGTAGGCGACTTGCACGCCCAGAGAGGCGATTTCGCGCCTGGGTCCTTCGCTGTCTCCAAAGCCATTGAGGATGATGTTGGCGCCGCGTTCGGCCAGTGATTTGGCAATGCCCAGGCCGATGCCGCTGGTGGAGCCTGTGACGAGTGCTGTTTTGCCTTTAAGCATGGAAATTTCTCCGGATGAATTAGGATCAAGGTGGCGCCAGTGTCATCGTTTTGGCGTGTCTCTCATTATCAAGTCAGTACCCTTCCACGCCATGATAGAACCCACGTTGCATCACATCACTTGCCCCGAAGCCGGAACGGACCCGGCCAGAAGCCACACCATGGCTTATTGGCAATGGGGCCAACCCGATAGCGGGCATCTTGTGATTTGTGTGCACGGCCTGACGCGGCAGGGTCGTGATTTTGATGTGCTCGCTCGCGCGCTTTGTGAGCATGCCGGACGAGCTGGTTCTTCGCTGCGGGTTATTTGCCCGGACGTTGTGGGGCGCGGGAAAAGTGACTGGCTTGAAGACCCGGCTTGGTATCAGATCCCGGTCTACGCCGCCGACATGCTCACACTGCTGGCTCAACTGCATGCGCAATCGCCGATTCATGTGCTGGACTGGGTTGGCACCAGCATGGGAGGTTTGATTGGTATCGGTATTTGCGGTCGAACCGCCGCACCCCTGCCGCAGCCAGTTCGCAAGCTGGTTCTTAATGATGTTGGACCGACCCTTGAATGGTTGGCTCTGCAGCGCATTGGCGCTTATCTTGGCAAGAGCGGCGAGTTTGCAAACCTGCAAGAAGCTGCTGCTGCGATGTGGGCGATTTCCTCCAGCTTTGGGCCGCATACCCCTGAGCAGTGGCTGGAACTTTCCCGGCATATGGTTACGCCGGCCGAAACAGGCGGCCAAGTCGCCGGCCAGCGCCTTAGGCTTCACTATGACCCCGCTATTGCGCAGCCCTTCCGGGCGGCCACCCAAGCCAGTACCGAGCAAGGCCAGGCAGCGCTGTGGCAGTTGTACGAGCAGATATCGGCTCAAACCTTGCTCTTGCGTGGCGCCGACTCCGACTTGCTGAGCCGTGCCACGGCCACAGCGATGACGCAGCGGGGACCGCGGGCGCGATTGGTGGAGTTTGAAGGGGTAGGGCATGCGCCAACCCTGACTGCGCCTGCTCAGGTGTCTGTTGTCGCTGACTTTTTGCTCGAATGAACCCGCGCTCACGGTCCGTCACCGCGGTCCAAACGACCGACAGCAAAAAGGCATGCTTTCCTTGAACATGACAAAAGCCAGCTCGCCGCATGAAAATTAGCAAGGCCGCGCCGGAAAACGCTGGAGTCGTGTCCGTGAAGACCAGCGCTTCAATCCTCGCTGCGACGGCTGACAACGCGCTGGATCAGCCACAGGTCTTGCTGCGTGCCCGCGCCTTTGCCGAGCCACTGATCCTGAGTGAAGCGCTCGACACTGGCGAAAATATGCTGGCGCACGCCGATGCTGTTGTCGCCATCCTTAAGTCCATCGGTGCCAGCGAGGCGATGCAGGCGGCCACCTACCTGGCCCACTCTTGCCCGCAACTTGCCAAGCCGCAAGAGGTCATCACCAAGTCTTTCGGTGCCAACTTCGCCACCCTCGCGCTGGAAACCACCAAGCTGGTGAACGTGCAGCGACAGGCCCGTGCAGCCAGCGGCAAGGCGCAACTGACCGACGATCCTGCGGCGCAGGCAGAAAACATACGAAAGATGCTGCTGGCCTTCTCGCGCGATTTGCGCGTGGTCATGCTCCGCCTGGCTTCTCGCATCCAGACGCTGCGTTACTACGCGGCCAGCAAGCAGGCGGCGCCGCCTTCTCTGGCCCATGAGTCGCTGCACGTGTTTGCACCCCTGGCGAATCGGCTGGGGATCTGGCAGCTGAAATGGGAAATGGAGGACCTGGCCTTTCGGTTTCTGGAGCCCGAAACTTACAAGCAGGTCGCAAGGCTGCTCGACGAAAAGCGGGGTCAGCGAGAGGGGTTCATGGAATCCTTGCGTTTACAACTTGAGCGAGACCTGAACCGGCAGGGTTTTGCGGCGATGGTGCAAGGTCGTCCCAAGCACATCTACAGCATCGTGAAGAAGATGCGCGGCAAGTCACTCAACTTTGATCAGGTTTTTGATATTCGGGCGCTTCGGGTCATTGCCGCCGATGTCAAGGGTTGCTACGCCGCGCTCGGCTTTGTGCATGCCAACTTTGCGCCGGTCGGAGGGGAGTTTGACGACTACATTGCCAAGCCCAAGGCCAATGGTTATCAGTCGCTGCACACGGTGGTTCGGGATGCAGCAGGTCGGGCTATTGAAATCCAGATCCGCACCCAGGCCATGCACGATCACGCGGAGCATGGTGTGGCTGCCCACTGGGCTTACAAGGAGGCCGGCACGAAGGGCTATGGGGGCGTTTCAGCCAGCAGCGAATATGACGCCAAGATCGCCGTGCTGCGGCAACTCCTTGCGTGGGAGCGTGACCTCGCTGGTCCTCTGGCCGCGAAGTCGCAGGGGGCTGCGCAAGGTCTTTTTGAGGACCGCATTTATGTGCTGACGCCCGAGGCTGCAGTGGTCGAACTGCCACGCGGTGCGACGGCCGTCGATTTCGCCTACACAGTCCACACCAGTCTGGGCCATAGATGCCGCGGTGTGCGGCTTGATGGGGCGATGGTGCCACTGAACACCCCCTTGCAAAACGGCCAGACCGTCGAAGTTATCACGGTCAGGGAGGGTGGCCCCTCGCGCGACTGGCTCAATCCCGAGTTGGGGTTTTTGTCGAGCGCACGTGCCAAGTCCAAAGTACGAGCCTGGTTCAATGCGCTGGCCATGCAGCAGACAGTCGCGCGGGGACGGGAGGCTGTCGAAAAACTGCTCCAGCGAGAAGGAAAGACGGCCATCAAGCTCGACGATCTGGCTGGGCAGTTGGGTTTTAAGAATGCCGAGGATCTGTTCGAGGTCGTCGGTAAGGATGAGCTCTCGCTGCGCACCATCGAGAACATGCTCAAGCCGCCGGAGCCGGCTTCTACGCAAGATGATTACGTGCTTGCCAAGAAGCCACGGGCCGACAAGTCCGGTAAAACTGCTAAGGCCGGCGTGCTGGTGGTGGGCATCGATTCGCTGCTGACCCAACTGGCCAAGTGCTGCAAGCCTGCGCCGCCCGATGCAATTCTCGGCTTCGTGACCAAGGGAAAGGGCGTCAGCATTCACCGTGCGGACTGCAGTAATTTCCGTAATATGGGCACGGGTAGCCCGGATCGCGTCATTCAGGTCGCCTGGGGTGGTCAACAGGCTGTGACTGGCGCGATGTACCCGGTCGATGTGGCGGTTGAAGCCAGCGATCGACAAGGTTTGCTGCGCGATATTTCAGAAGTCTTTGCTAAAGAAAAAATGAACGTGATCGGTGTGCAGACCCAATCAGTCAAGGACAAGCGCGGCGGCACTGCGTGGATGACCTTCACGGTCGAGGTGGGCAATTCGGGCCGTCTTAATCATGTGCTCGGTATGGTCTCAGACGTCGCCGGGGTGCGTACGGCGCGCCGTCGATGAAGCGCAAAGTCGGGATGCTTTTGGATAAGCCAAATTCGGGGGCAAATATTCGATTCGGTGGGAAAGCGCCGTGCAAGCGCTGCTACAATACGCGTTCGGTCGGTTTTTAGGCGCGTAGCTCAGCTGGTTAGAGCACCACCTTGACATGGTGGGGGTCGTTGGTTCGAGTCCAATCGCGCCTACCAAATCTTCCCTAAGTGGTTGATTTGGTTAATGAATTTGGTATCGCGGCGAAGCGGTGTTTTGTCTTTCACTCACAGTGATCAACAGGAACCGAACGATGCCCACTTCATTGAATATTCAACCGCAATTTGTTTCTCGCTCTCGTGGCCAGAAACGCATTGACCTTCGGGCTGCGCTCGAAGCA
>CAJAOB010000190.1 GCA_903941205.1 uncultured Burkholderiales bacterium
CGGCTCGCACGGCGTCTACACCATGACGGGCTCGCCCACCGACATTGCCGACGAGATGGAGCAGTGGTTCTGCGAGGGCGCGGCGGATGGATTCAACATCATGGCCAGCGACTATCCGGGCGGCTTTGCGGACTTCGTCCATCTGGTGGTGCCCGAACTGCGCCGACGCGGTCTGGTGCGCACCGGGTACCGCGGCCGGACCTTGCGCGAGCACATGGGCCTGCCCCGGCCCACGCATCCGGCGCGCGCGTCCGGGCCGGCGCCTTGAGCCTCAAGCAAAACAAGTCAAACAAATCTAACAAGTCAAACAAGACAAGGATCGGCGCCACATGAAATTGTCTGAATTCAAGGTCCGCGATGCCACGCTCGACGCGATGCTGGCCGACAAGGCCCGGCGCATCGGCTCCAAGGTGTTTCTGAACAACCTGACCGACGGCCGCCAGTTCACCTACGCGCAGCTAGACGAAGGCACGCTGCGCATTGGTAACGGCTTGCTGGCCGCTGGCGTGCCCTTTGGCGCCCATGTGGGCGTGCTGATGGAGAACTGCCCCGAGCAACTGCTGGCGATGTGGGGCGTGTGCCGCGCCGGCATGGTGACGGTGCCGGTCAACACCGGCGCCAAGGGTCAATTGCTGACGCACTTTCTGGGCCATTCTGATTGTGTGGCGGTGATTGTGGAGCGGGCCCTGCTGGATCGGGTGCTGGAGGTCGCGCCCAGCCTGCCCAAGCTGGTGCAGATCTTTGTGGCCGAGATCGAGCGCGCCGAGGCTGCCGCAGTGGCCGACGCGCCTGAGCCCCAGGAACCACAGGCTTTGCCGCCCCACGCCACGATGGGCAGCTTCGCCGAGTTGCTGGCCGCCCCCGCCACGCCGCTGGCCCGCCCGCCCAAGTTCACAGACACGGCCATCTTGATGTTCACCTCGGGCACGACCGGCCCGTCCAAGGCCAATGTTTTTTGTCAGGCGCAGCTCATTTATTACGGCACCGACGTGGGCGAGCACCACGAGTACGTGCCTGAAGACATCGCCTATGTTTATTTGCCGCTGTTTCATGGCAACGCTTTTCTGGGCAGCACCATGGGCAGTTTCATGGCCGACGGCTCGATCGCGCTGGCCACCCGCTTTTCCATCACGCGCTTCTGGAGCGACGTGCGCAAGAGCGGCGCGACCATCTTCAACTGCCTATCTAGCATCGTGAACTATTTGTGGAATGCGCCGCCCTCCGAGGACGACCGCAAGCACAAGGTCTGGCGCGTGCATCTGGCGCCCGTGCCGGGATTTGCGCTGGAGTTTGAGGAGCGCTTTGGCGTGCGCATCCTGAGCGCTTACGCGTTGACCGATTTCGGTATGGGCACCTACTACAACGCCAAAAGCCGGCGCGACAAGCTCGGCTCGGTCGGCCTGCCGCGTGCCAATGTGGAGCTGCGCGTGGTGGACGAAGACGACCTGGACATGCCGGCGGGCAAGCCCGGCGAGATCATCTTGCGGCACAAGCTGCCATGGTGTTCGACGCTGGGCTACTACAACGCACCGGCCGCCACGCTGGCCAGTCGCCGCAACCTGTGGTTTCACACGGGCGATCGCGGCGTGCTTGACGCGGACGGTTACCTCTGGTTCACCGACAGGCTCAAAGACGCGATCCGCCGCCGGGGCGAGAACATTTCCGCCTACGAAGTCGAGGAGGCCATTCGCTCGCACGCCGACGTGCAAGACGTTGCCGTCTACCCGGTCAAGGCCGAATCCAGCGAGGACGAAGTGGCGGCGTCGGTCATTCTCAAGGCCGGTGCCACGCTGGACGAAGAGGGCCTGGTGCGCCACTGCAACCGCAACCTGGCTTATTTCATGGTGCCGCGCTACGTGGAGCTGGTCACCGAATTCCCGCGCACGCCCAACTCCAAAGTCGAGAAACACAAGCTGCGCGCCAAAGCCGAGGCCGACCTTGCAGCGCTGTGGGACCGCGAGCGCGCTGGCATTGTGGTCACGCGCGAAGGCATTTCCCTGCGCCCGACCGCCGCCATTCGCTAAAACTCAGAACCACGCAGAACCACGCAGAACCACGCAACGATCAGCCACCGCTCGGACACGAAAGCGATCTCATGAAACACAAAAGCATCCCCACCACCGGCATCTCCCGCTACGAGCCTGACAAGATCTTCGTGCGCGGTGCCAACCTGGTGGATGAGCTGATGGGTCAGCTCAGTTTTACCGAGATGATCCTTTTCCACCTCAATGGCAAGAAGCCCACGCCTTTGCAGACCAAGGTTCTCGATGCGGTGCTGGTCACGACGATGGAGCATGGCTTCACGCCCAGCGCGATTTCCACGCGCCTGATTTTTCACTCCGCGCCCGAGGCGCTGCAGGCGGCGGTGGCCGCCGGCATCATGGGTGCGGGCAGCACCTACCTGGGCACGATGGAAGGCTGCGCGGCCTTGCTGGCCGAAATCGTCGAAGCCCCCGAGGGCATGCCGGCGCGGGCCGAGGCCATCGCCCGGCGTTTCAAGGCGTCGGGCAGTTTCATTCCGGGTCTGGGCCATCCGTTTCACAAGCCCGACGACCCGCGTGCGCCCAAGCTGATCGAGATTGCCGAGCAGGCCGGTGCCAAGGGCACTTACATTGCCGCGCTCAAGGAACTGTCCACCGCAGCCAACAAGGCCTACCCGAAATACCTCACCACCAACGCCACCGGCGCCATCGCCGCGATCTTGCTGGAGATAGGCATCGAGCCCGCCATCATGCGCGGCATTGCGGTCATCAGCCGCGCCGCCGGGCTGGTCGGGCATATTGCCGAAGAAATCAAGCGACCTTCAGGCCGCTACATCTACGACATGGTGGACCACGGCATCGAATACAAGGAATAAGCGGCGCCGCGAAGGCCTGCTGCGCGCGCTTTCAAGCCTCGGCTGCCTCGCGTTGCTTCCGGCGGTGCCAGGCCATGGTGCGCCCCCCGAGCGGCCTGCCCAGCCAGGATTCCGCGTACTCCAGCGCGACGCGCAGTCCATCCATGTCAATGCCGGTGTGCAGCCCCGACTTTCGGGCCAGAAGCACAAGGTCTTCGGTGGCCACATTGCCCGCCGCGCCCGGTGCAAACGGGCAGCCGCCAATACCGCCGGCGCTGGCGTCGAGGCGTCGCACGCCCGCCTCGATGGCGGCCCAGGCATTGGCCACCCCGAAGCCGCGCGTGTCGTGAAAGTGCACGGCCGTTTGGCCCAGCGGCACGGTGCCGGCCAGATCGTGCAGCAAACGCGTCACCTGCCGGGGCACGGCCGCTCCGATCGTGTCGGCAATGACAATCTCCTGCACCCCGGCGGCCAGCATGCGTTCGCACAGTGCCAGCACCACCGAGGATTCCACCAAGCCTTCAAACGGACATTCGAAGGCCACCGCAATGTAGGCGCGAGTTGCCAGGCCCGCCTGTCGCGCAGCCTGCACCGTCTCCTCGCACACCGCTGTAGCGACTTCCAGGCTCATGTTGATGTTGCGCTGGTTCATGGTCTCTGTGGCGGACAGCACGACCGCTGCTTCACTGGCGCCAGCGGCAATGGCCCGGGTCAGGCCCTTGAGGTTGGGAACGAGTACCGAGGCCCGCAGTAGTGGCGCCATCTTGAGCACGCCGGCCAGAACCTCGGCGGCATCGGCCATTTGTGGCACGGCGGCCGGCGATACAAAGCTGGTGACCTCCACGCTCGGCACGCCTGCGGCAGCCAGCAGGCGTACCAGCTCGACCTTGGCCGCGGCGGGTAGCAGCACGGACTGATTTTGCAAGCCGTCCCGGGGGGAAACGTCGGTGATGATGAGGGTGTCAGTGCTCATGTCGTGGCCTCAGGCAATGGCCGAACTTGCGCGCAATGCCGCAATACGTTCGGGCGGGTAGGACAGCAGACCGGCGAGCACGCTGTCGGTTTGTTCGCCCAGCCGGGGCGGGGCGGTGAAAGCGTCGGGCTGGCCCGCAGTGTCCGAAAGCTTGACCGGGTTGCCTGGCATGCGCACCGTGCCGCCGCCGGGAAGTGGAACCTCCACCACCATGGCGCGGGCCTTGATTTGCGGGTCGTTCAAGGCCTGGGCGAAGTCGTTCACCGGTCCGCAGGGCACGCGCGCCGCGCGCAGGATGAGTTCCCACTCGGCCGAGGTTTTGTGTCGCAAGGCCTCGCCCAAGATGGCATCGATCTGCTCCTTGGCCGCCAGGCGTGCGGGCTGCTTTCGGTACTCGGGTTTGTGCAGCTCAGGATGGTCGAAGACTTCCAGAAGGCATTGGTAGAAAGCGTCGCCAATGCACGCAATCATGATGTAGCCGTCCTTGGTTGGGTAAGTGTTGTAGGGCACGTGCACAAAATGTTCGTTGCCAATGCGCTCGGGCAGAAGACCAGACATCAGATGCATCGTGGCCATGTAGTTGAGCAGCGAGACCTGCGCGTCCAGCATCGAGATATCCACGTGCTGCCCCTTGCCCGTGACCTCTCGCCCGGCCAGCGCCGCCAGCACGCCGATGGCGCCGAACACGCCGCCGCCGAGGTCGCCAACCGGAATACCCGAGCGCAGGGGCGCGCCGCCACGCGGGCCGGTGATGCTCATGCCGCCGCCCATGGCCTGAACCACCAGGTCAAACGCCGGCCGCTCGTTGTCCGGTCCGGTCTCGCCAAAACCGGTGACCGAGCAGGTGATGATGCGCGGGTTGATCCCGGCCAGCGTGGCATGGTCAATCCGCAGGCGCTTCGTCACACCGACTGCGAAGTTGTCAAAGACGATGTCAGCCTGGCGCACCAGATCGTAGAAGACTTCGCGCCCGGCATCGCTCTTGAGGTCCAGGCTCACGCTTTCCTTGCCGCGGTTGAGAGTGAGGTAATAGGCGCCCATGTCGTTGCGGGAATAGTTGGCGTCGTTGCGCAGCAACTCGCGTGTACCTTCCCCTCGGCCTGGCGGCTCGACCTTGATGGTTCGAGCGCCCAGGTCAGTCAGGAGCATGGTGCCGTAGGGGCCTGACAGCATGTGCGTCAGGTCCAGAATGATTTTTCCTTCAAGCGGTTTCATTGGACTCGCAGGGTGGTGTTTGCTGGTGTACTGAAACACGGAGCAATCCGCATGCCATCGACCCCTTTTCCTTGATTTTTTAGGAAAAGTCAGGCAAAACATGGGCTTACATGGGGCCACCGGTGGATGCGCAATTCAGGATCTGTTTCAATGCTAGCCATGAAACAACCAGTGAAACTCGGTGCAATGCCGATCCCCGGAGGAAAAGTGCCGTGAACGACTCCCGCCTTGAACTTTGCTTTCTGAGTTATTCGCACCTGAGCCGAGTGGCGCGGGAGGTGGCTGCCGAGTTCAGCAGCGTCGCCAACATCGAAATCGTCGACTTCACCTTTGAGTCGGCGCAGAACGAGGCCCGCGAGCGTGTGGGTCTGGTCGATGCTTTCGTCAGCGCGGGTTCGAATGTCGCCATCCTCAAGCGCTCGCTGGACACGCCTGTGGCCGCCATCAAGGTGACAGGCTACGACATTCTGGTCGCGCTGCGCAACGCCCGGCAGCTGTCGCGGCGCGTCGGCATCATCACCTTTGGCGACACGATTGCCGAGCTTGATGCGGTCAAGGGCTTGCTGGACATCGACATCGTGCAGCGAGCCTACGGCACCCTTGAAGAAGCCCGTGTGGCCTTTCGCGAACTGGCGGCCGAGGGCATTAAAGTGTTTATTGGCTCGAGCATCGTCATGGAGCAGGTCGAACAGCACCACCTTCACGGCATCCTGGCGTATTCGCCGGCTTCGGTGCGCCAGGGCATACAGGATGCGATTGACCTGGCGCGGGTGGCGCGAATGGAGGCAGCGCGCTACGAGCAACTCAATGGCGTGTTGCGCAACTTGCAGGAAGCCGTGCTCGCTGTGGACCGGGCGGGCCGCGTGATTGCGCTCAATCCGCCCATGGAAGCCGTGCTTGGCCTGCCGCGCCAGGCCGTGCTGGGCCAGCCGGCAGAAAAGGCCGCGCCAGAGCTGTCGCTGGCTGACGTGCTGGCCGACGGCCGCGAGGAGCGCCAGCAGGTGTGCAAGATCAACCGGCGCGAGTGGCTCATGAGCCGCACACCGATCCGCGAGCGAGGGCAGGTGATGGGCGCGGTCATCACCTTGTACGACGCCACCAACATCCAGGAAGCTGACACCATGCTGCGTTCCCAGCGGCGCAACCGTCAGCATCCCCAGGCGCGCTGGCGTTTCGATGACCTGCAAGGCAGCAGCGTTGCTTTTGCGCGCGCCCGCGCGGCAGCCATGCGCTTTGCGGGCGCTGGCAAGACGGTGCTCGTCACCGGCGAGAGTGGCACCGGCAAGGAGTTGTTTGCCCAGGCCATCCACAACGCCAGTGATCGCAATGACAAGCCGTTCATGGCGATCAACTGCGCGGCCGTTCCCGAGTCGCTGCTGGAGAGTGAACTCTTTGGCTACGAGGAGGGCGCCTTCACCGGCTCGCGCAAGGGCGGCAAGCCAGGCTTGATCGAGGCGGCGCACACCGGCACGCTGTTCCTGGACGAGATTGGCGACATGCCCGTGCTGCTGCAGACCCGCTTGCTGCGTGTGCTGCAAGAGCGCGAGGTGGTGCGCGTGGGCGGCGTGATGCCGATCCCGGTGGATGTCCGGGTGATCTCCGCCACCCACCAGCAGCTCGACCAACTGGTGGCCGAGCGGCGCTTTCGGGCAGACCTTTATTACCGGCTCAATATCTTGCGGCTGCGCCTGCCGCCGCTGCGCGAGCGCGACATTGACATAGACGCCATGGCCCAGGCCTTTGTGGCGCGCAGCCTGCGCGGGCTCGGCAGCCGGCATGACGCGCGTGAACTGCTCGCGCCGCTCAGCGCCCGGCTGCGCGGCTACAACTGGCCCGGCAATGTGCGTGAACTCGAGAACGTGTGCGAGCGCATCTCGGTCGTGTTTGCGCAGTACCCCAGGCTCACCGGGCCGGCCTATGCCGAGCTCGAAATTGACTGCCCCGAACTGTTCGCCACCAGCGCGCAAGCCATGCTTGGCAGCGCTGAATCCGGCGGGCAGCTGGCCGAGGTGCTGGCCGCCTGCCGCGGTAACCGGCTGCAAGCCGCGCAGCGCCTGGGCATCAGCCGCTCGACGCTCTGGCGGCGCATGAAGGACGCGGGTTTGTGAGGTCGCTGCGGCCGCGTTGCGCTGAGTCGCCCCGGCTTGTGCCTGGTCGGCAAGTTTTTGTGATTCCGATTCTCGAGGAAGCCCCGCCGCCTTGCTCCCGATCCGCGCAAAAATGCTTTGCACGGCGCGCGGGCGCCATAGGGCGGCCATGCTTCTCGTGGACGGCCAACAAATCGATCGCGCCAGCCCGGGCGCAGCCGGGCATCCCTCGGCCTGGCGAGCGGAGCGCGGATCGGGTCATTTCAGCCGCATAATCACCTTAATCATGCGAATAAATCACATCACCACTGAGTATGATCAGGCCGAAGACCGGGTCCGGCTGGCCATCGCAAGCACCGAAAAGCAAACGTATGTGTTGTGGCTGACCCGGCGACTCACAGAGCGCCTGGTGCCTGTGCTGGTCAAGGACTTGAAGGTGGAGCTTGGCGATGAAGAAGCCACGCCGAGTGACTTGCAAGCCGCCCAGCTTTATGCCCAGCTGGAGGCGCGCATTTCCAAGAAGCCCGCCAAGTCTGTCGCCGTTGATGCCGGGGCCTCGCAAGGTCTGGTTCACGAAATGAAAATCAAATCGACGGCCAACGGAATGCGGGTCATCGAGTTCCACTGCAAGGACATGGAAGTTGCCGAACTGGTGGTCAAGCCCGCCGAGTTGCGCCAATGGCTGGAGGCCTTGCGACAGGCCTTTGTCAATGGGCAGTGGCGAAACGATGTCTGGCCCGCCTGGTTGCAGGGCAAGCCCAGAAGCAAAGCCTGAGCGGCCAATTCCGTCGGGCGCGCTACGGGCCAGCGCCGTTCTGGCGCTTCTTCAAAAATTCCAGTCTCGCTTCGCTCAAGGGGCTGGGCTTTTCCGCGGCCGCGATTCAACGGCAAAGCCAAAGCCTGGGGATCTGCTTGCCTCGGGGGTCTCATCTCTCATTGCTAAATTCCTGAATTCCTAAATGCCTGAGTCCCTTGCATCTGCAAAGGGCCTGCGGTTTAGTGCGTGCGCGTGTCCGCACCCGTCATCATTTTCTGCAGACCGGTCCCGGCCGGGTCGACCTCCGTGGGCTGAGCCTTCAGCCTCATTCTTGGCGCGTTCGGCGCTCAGGATCGGTTTTCTTTTGTCTGCACAGGCTCATTGCATGAGCTTTTCCAGGGGCGGTCTCACCGCTCAAAACTGGCATTATTCACAGTCTTTCTGGCTCGTCTTCTGAGCCTTCAAAACCTCAGACTGCAACTTGCCAATACTGTTAAAAATACAGTTTTATCTTCTAAATATATTTATAAAAAATAAAAACAGCAGGAATGTCATTTTTGATACAAATCACCATTGTTGGCGCGCGACCAAATTTCCCCAGTTTTCATGAGTAGTGCGCGCTGAAAATTACTCAGGGTGATTAACCTGCCTGCTTCTTTTTTAAGCAGGGCCGAAGGAGATGATCACCATGAA
>CAJAOB010000191.1 GCA_903941205.1 uncultured Burkholderiales bacterium
AGGCGGCACCAACACCACCGTGGTGCCCGGCAAAGTCACGATCAAATTAGACCGCCGCATGATTCCCGAAGAAGATCCGGTGGCCGTGGAAGCCCGCATCCGCGCGGTGATCGCCGCCGCCGTGGCTGACTTCAACCAGGGGCGCAGTGACGAAGGCATTCATGTGGACGTGCGCCGCATGCTGCTGTCCAAAGCCCTCAAGCCCCTGCCCGGCAACAAGCCCCTGGCCGACGCGCTGCAACGCAACGCCACAGAACTGTTCCAGGAGCCCATTCCGGCCTGCGGCACACCGCTTTACACCGACGTGCGCATCTTCGGCGAAGCAGGTATCCCCGGCGTGCTTTACGGCGCCGGCCCCCGCACCGTGCTCGAGTCCCACGCCAAACGCGCGGACGAGCGCCTGGACCTGGAAGATTTGCGCCGTGCGACCAAGGTGGTGGCGCGCAGCCTGCATGACTTGCTGGGCTGACAAGAAGCGGGAATGACAAGCGGGGATGGGTCCCCGCCTTCGCGAGGACGACGGATATGTTTCCCGTCATGGCGCTTTACCGTGGTTCCTGCCCCTTCCGTTATCCCTGCCCCCTTCCGTTAATACTGCCCCCTCCATCCTTCCTGACGCCCATCCGTCATTCCTGCGGAGGCAGGAATCCATCCCCGCCCCTGCGCCCCGATTTACCGCCGATGGGTCCCCGCCTTCGCGAGGACGACGGATATGTTTCCCGTCATGGCGCTTTACCGTGGTTCCTGCCCCTTCCGTTATCCCTGCCCCCTTCCGTTATCCCTGCCCCCTTCCGTTAATACTGCCCCCTCCATCATTCCTGACCCCCATCCGTCATTCCTGCGCAGGCAGGAATCCATCCCCTGCCCCGGCCCCGGCCAGCATCACGCCGATTGGCTCTAAAGCGCGTCTTCCCAAGCCCAACCATGGGGTTTACGCTGATATTTTGTATGGATTAGATGTATACACTTTCGCACACAAACCAGCATGCAGGTCGCTTCTCATGGGCCTGCACAACCCCCCATTAGGAGACCTTGATGGCTAATTCCGCTCACATCCACCCCGTCGACGAGCATTTGCCCACGGGCAAGCTCGCGGCCCTGGGCCTGCAACATGTGCTGGTGATGTACGCCGGCGCGGTGGCTGTGCCGCTGATCGTCGGCCGTGCGCTCAAGCTCAGCCCCGAGCAAGTGGCCATGCTGATCTCAGCTGACCTGTTTTGCTGCGGCATCGTGACGCTGATCCAGTCGTTGGGGGCCACGCAGTGGTTTGGCATTCGCCTGCCGGTGATGATGGGCGTGACCTTTGCCTCTGTGGCGCCAATGGTGGCCATGGCCAACAGCACGCCGGGGGCGGCGGGCGCGCAGCTTATTTTTGGCGCCATCATTGGCGCCGGCATCATCTCGATTTTGATTGCGCCGCTGGTCAGCCGCATGCTGCGGTTTTTCCCGCCGGTGGTCACGGGCACCATCATTGCCGTGATCGGCATCAGCCTGATGCGCATCGGCATCAACTGGATTTTCGGCAACCCTTTCGGCCCGACCGCGCCCAGCGTGGTCAACCCGGAGCACGCCAAGTGGCTGGCTGATGCAGCAGCCGCAGCCGGCGCACCGGGCTCGGCGCTGCCGGCCGTGCCCAAGGGCTTGGCACTGGTGCCTTCGGTGCCCAACCCCAAGTACGCAGACCTGACCGGCGTGGGCATTGCCGCGCTGGTGCTGGTGTCGATTTTGCTGATCGCCAAGATGGCCAAAGGCTTCATCGCCAACATTTCCGTGTTGCTGGGCATCGTGGTTGGCGGCGTGGTCGCCACGGCGATGGGCTTGATGAACTTTGACAAGGTCGGCAAAGCCGCCTGGTTTGATGTGGTGATGCCTTTTCAGTTCGGCTTGCCGGTGTTTGACCCGATCCTGATCCTGACGATGACGCTGGTGATGATCGTGGTGATGATCGAGTCCACCGGCATGTTTCTGGCACTGGGCGAAATGACCGACCGAAAGGTGGACCGCGCCGGCCTGACTCGCGGCTTGCGCACCGACGGCCTGGGCACGCTGATTGGCGGCATTTTCAACACCTTTCCGTACACCAGCTTTTCACAAAACGTGGGCCTGGTGGCGGTGACGGGCGTCAAAAGCCGCTTCGTCTGCGTGGCCGGCGGCATCATCCTGATCGTGCTGGGCGTGCTGCCCAAAATGGCTGCTCTGATCGAGTCGCTACCCACGTTTGTGCTGGGTGGCGCCGGTCTGGTGATGTTCGGCATGGTAGCGGCTACCGGCATTCGCATTTTGGGCGGCGTTGACTTCAAGAACAACCGCTTTAACGCGCTGGTGGTAGCCATTTCGATTGGCATCGGCATGATTCCGCTGATCGCTCCCAACTTCAAGCAGTGGATGCCGCACAGCCTGCACCCGCTGATTGAGTCGGGTATCCTGCTGGCGTCCATCAGCGCCGTGTTGCTGAACCTGTTCTTTAACGGCGCCAAGGAAGACCGCGATGCCGTGGTGCGGGCCGCCTCTCAGGCTGAGGCACACTAAGGCTGGGCTGACCCCGAAACTTCGGCAGCGCCTGCCCGCCCGTCCTGCTGATGCGCTCTTGATGCGCTCCCTGAATGCCTGCGCTTGGCGCGGGCATTTTTCATGGCTCAGGGTATATACGGACGCTTTGCCGCCCAGAGCGGATGCGAGAGCGAACAACATCGCGGAAAATGGAAGGTTCAAAGTCAGGTCATCCAAAGATTTGGCACGTATATTGCTGACCAAGCTGGTCATTCACATTCAATCTGGAAGCCCTATGAAAACGCGTACTTTCCTCAAAACCACCGCCGCTCTCGCCGCCGCACTCTCTTTTGGTGCCGCTCAGGCCCAAAACACGCCCATCAAATTCCAGCTTGACTGGCGCTTCGAAGGCCCGGCAGCTCTCTTTCTGACGCCTGTGGCCAAGGGCTATTTCAAGGACGCCAAGCTCGATGTGACGGTGGATGCCGGCAACGGCTCGGGCGGGGCGGTGACCCGCGTCGCCTCCGGCACCTACGACATCGGTTTTGCCGACCTGGCCTCGCTGATGGAGTTTCATGCCAACAACCCGGACGCGCCCAGCAAGCCGGTGGCCGTGATGGTGGTTTACAACAACACGCCGGCTTCGGTGATGTCGCTCAAGAAAACCGGCATCAAGACGCCGGCCGACCTGAATGGCAAAAAACTCGGCGCCCCCGTGTTTGATGCGGGTCGCCGCGCCTTCCCGATCTTTGCCAAGGCCAACAACATCAGCGGCGTGCAGTGGACGGCCATGGACCCGCCGCTGCGCGAAACCATGCTGGCCCGCGGTGATGTCGACGCCATCACCGGCTTTACCTTTACCTCGCTGCTCAACCTGGAAGCCCGTGGCGTGAAAGCCGAAGACGTGGCCATCCTGCCCTACGCCGACTTTGGCGTGAAGATGTATGGCAACGTGATCATTGCATCGCCCAAACTGATCAAGGAAAACCCGGCCGCCATCAAGGCCTTCCTGCAAGCCTTCACCAAAGGCGCCAAAGACGTCATGGCCAATCCGGCAGCTGCCATCAACGATGTCAAGGCGCGCGACGGCATCATCAATGTGCCGCTCGAAACCCGCCGTCTGCAACTGGCCATTGACACGGTCATCAACAGCCCCGACGCGCGCGCCGAAGGCTTTGGTCAGCTCAAGGCACCGCGCCTGGCCCTGATGGCCTCGCAAGTGTCTGACGCCTTTGGAACCAAGACCCGCGTGAACCCGGACGCTGTGTGGAACGGCAGTTTCCTGCCCACCGCCGCCGAGCTCAACGTGCTGCCAGCCAAGCGCTGAAGCCGGACTGCCCAGCGACTTTCCCCGGAGGGCCGGCATTCAGAGTTGAATGCCGGCCCTTTGCACAATCGAAAGCTCATCTTGAATCCATCCCCTGTTCCGACCCCGCAAACCAGTTTTGTTGACTTCCAGGACGTCTGGCTCGCCTACAACGACGAGTTGCTGGCGCAAAAGAACTTTGCGGTCGAAGCCATCGACCTGCAAGTGCGCCAAGGCGAGTTCATCGCCATCGTCGGGCCTTCGGGCTGCGGCAAGTCCACCTTCATGAAGCTCACCACCGGCCTGAAAATGCCGTCGCGCGGCCGCATCATGATCGACAACGCGCCTGTCACCGGGCCCTTGAAAATTTCCGGCATGGCATTTCAGGCGCCGTCGCTGCTGCCCTGGCGCACAACGGTAGACAACGTCTTGCTGCCGCTCGAGATCGTCGAGCCCTACCGCAGCAACTTCAAGACCAAGCGCAAGGAATATGAAGAACGTGCGCGCCGCTTGCTGCAAAAAGTCGGCTTGGCCGGCTATGAAGACAAGTTCCCGTGGCAGCTCTCGGGCGGCATGCAGCAGCGCGTCAGCATTTGCCGCGCGCTCATCCACGAACCCAAAATGCTGCTGCTCGACGAGCCCTTCGGCGCGCTCGACGCCTTCACCCGCGAAGAGCTGTGGTGCATCTTGCGCGACCTGTGGACCGAGCAGCGGTTCAACGTCATTTTGGTCACGCACGATTTGCGCGAGTCGGTGTTTTTGGCCGACACGGTGTATGTCATGAGCAAGAGCCCCGCGCGCTTTGTGGTCAAACGCGAGATTGACCTGCCGCGCCCGCGCGACCTGGAAGTAACCTACACCAAAGAGTTTTCAGACATCGTTCACGAGCTGCGCGGCCACATTGGCGCCATCCGAAACACCGGGGTTGCCAGTGCCGCTGCCGCGCAAGCTACCGCAGACAAGGCAGGTGCCGCATGAGTTCCAAACAAATCGAGCGCTGGTCGCCACTGGTCTTGCTGCTGGCGCTGGTGGCGCTATGGCAGGCGGCGTGCATGTTGCTGGCCATTCCCGAGTTCATCTTTCCATCGCCCTCGAAGATTACCGAAGCACTGCTGGAGTTCTCTGGCCCGATTGCTGAAGCCGCCTGGAAAACCTTCTGGGTCACCATGGTCGGCTTCGGCATCTCCATCGTGGTGGGCGTGCTGCTGGGCTTTTTGGTGGGTTCCTCGCGACTGGCCTATGCGGCGGTTTACCCGCTGCTGGTGGCTTTCAACGCCGTGCCCAAGGCGGCCATCGTTCCCATCCTGATCGTCTGGTTCGGCATCGGCATCGGCCCCGGCATCCTGACGGCCTTTTTGATCTCGTTCTTCCCGATCACCGTCAACATGGCCACCGGCCTGGCGACGCTGGAGCCCGAGCTCGAGGACGTGCTGCGCGTGCTGGGCGCCAAGCGCCTTGACGTGCTGATCAAGGTCGGCCTGCCGCGTTCCATGCCTTACTTTTACGGCTCGCTCAAGGTCGCCATCACGCTGGCATTTGTCGGCACCGTGCTGGCTGAAATGACTGCCGGTGACTCGGGCATTGGCTATCTCATGCAAAGCGCTGGTTCGCAGCAGCGGCTGGCTCTGGCCTTTGCGGGGCTGGTCGTCATCGGTGCAATGGCAATGCTGATGTACGAGTTGTTCAGCGCCATCGAAAAACACACCACGGCATGGGCGCATCGGGGCTCTCAAGGGCATTGAGCCGAAGCGGCGCCTGGCCGCGCGGCGCGGCCAGCGCACCCTGCGCAAAGACCTGGGCGAGCACCACCTGAAAATGCAAGAGACATGAAGAAATCGACAGTCCTGTACGGCATTCTTTTGGTGGCTCTGGCGAGCGGCGGCGCCTGGTGGTGGGCGCAGCGCAGCGCCACGCCGCAAGTGCAATACCGCACCGGCAAGATCGAACGCGGCAACTTGAAGGCCACGGTATCGGCCAGCGGCGCCGTCAATCCGGTAACGCAGGTGTCGGTGGGCACCCAGGTGTCGGGGCAGATCAAGGACCTGCTGGTCGACTTCAACTCCGAAGTCAAGGCCGGCCAGTTGATCGCCGTGATCGACCCCGAAACCTTTGAATACCGCGTGCGGTCGGCGCAAGCCGACCTGGACGCCGCCGTGGCAGCCGTGCTGACGGCGCAGGCCAACGCCTCGGCCAGCCGGGCGGCGGTCTCGCGGGCGGCCGTCGAGTCGCAAGAAGCCCAGCGCGACCTGGACCGCAAGCAGAGTCTGGTGGAAAAGCAGTTCATTGCCCAGAGCGAAGCCGACAAGGCGCGCGCACTGGTGAACACGGCTGGCGAAACCTTCAAGCAGATGCAGGCGCAAAGCGCGGTGACCGATGCGCAGATCAAGAGCGCGCAAGCCAACGTTGCCCAGCGCGAGGCGGCGCTGGCGCAAGCGCGGGTTGACCTGGCCCGCACCCGCATCACCTCGCCTGTCAGCGGCATCGTGATCAAGCGCACGATCGAAAAAGGTCAGACCGTCGCGGCCAGCCTGCAAGCCCCCGAGCTGTTTGTGATTGCCCGTAACCTGCGCGACATGCAGGTGGACGCCAGCATCGACGAGTCAGACGTGGGGCGCATCAAGAGCGGCCAGAAAGCCACGTTCACGGTCGATGCCTTTCCAGGTCAGACCTTTGAAGGCGAGGTGCGCCAGGTGCGCAAGGCCGCGCAGACGGTGGCCAGCGTGGTCACTTACGTAGCGGTCGTCGGGTTTTCCAACATCGGCGACCGGCTGCTGCCTGGCATGACCGCAAATGTGCGGGTCATTACCGACACCCGGGAGAACGTGCTCAAGGTGCCCAACGCTGCCTTGCGGGTGAGGCTGGCGGGCGTGGAGCCTGCCAGGCCTGCGGCCCCGGGCGCCTCGGGCCCTGCCTCGGCACCTGCCGCGCCGGCATCGCGCACCTCGGTGAGCTGGCTCGGCCATTGGGGCGGTCTGGGTCACGCCATGGCGCAGGCCGGCGGCGGCATGGCCGCGCAACGCGAAAAGCTGGTTACCGAGCTGAAGTTGAGCGCAGAGCAGCAGCAAAAACTGGACGCCATCAGCGCCGACCTGCGACCCCGGTTCATGGCCTTGCGCGAGCTGCCCGAGGCACAACGCGCCGCCGAACGCGAAAACATCATGTCCGGCATGCGAGCCAGCATCAGCGCCATGCTCACGCCCGGCCAGCGCAGCGCTTACCAACAAATGCTGGCGCAGAGCTCGCCAACTGCAACGACGCCATCGGGCGCAGCGGCGGCCGGCGCAAAGTCTGCCAACGCCCAGGCACCCGCGTCAGCACAGAGCGCAACCCAGGCCGCAGCGCCCGGGCCAGCGCCAGAAGCGCCCGCGGGCGCCGGCCCCGGCGGTCCGGGTGGCAATCCGATGTCGGAGTTCCGTAACCGGCTGACAAGCGAGCTCGGGCTGACGCCCGCCCAGACCGAGAAAGTCAATGCAATCTACCAGGACGCCCGACCCCGCTTTGCGGCCCTGCGCGACTTGAGTGCCGAAGAAAGGCCCAAGGCCCGGGACCGCATCACGGCCGATATTCGGGCCCGCATCGGTGACTTGCTTACCGGCGAGCAAAAGACCAAATATGCGGCACTCGTCGCTCAGAGCGCGGGCCGCCAGGCCAGCAGCGGCCGAATTTACCTGCTGGGCGCCGACGGCAAACCGCTGGCCGTCAACGTGCGCCTGGGCATCACTGACGGCTCCAGCACCGAACTGCTGCTGGGGCCCAACGCCGCGCAGGCATCCTTGCTCGTTGAGGGCGCCGTGGTCATCACCGGCACCATCGCCACGGCAACTGGTGGCGCGTCCGGTGCGGGCCCCTCCGGTCCGCGCATGTCGTTTTAAAGGCCATGGGCGCTGACACCCTGATCAAGGCGCGCGAGCTGGTCAAGACCTACGCCATGGGCGAGCAGACCGTGCACGCGCTGCGCAGCGTCTCGCTGGATATTCGCGAAGGCGAATTTGTCGCCATCATGGGCACCTCAGGTTCGGGCAAGTCCACGCTGATGAACATCCTCGGTTGCCTTGATCTGCCCACCAGCGGCCGTTACGAGCTGGCCGGTGAAGCCGTTCAGGACATGGCGCAAGACCAGCTCGCTTCGATCCGCAACCGGCGCATCGGCTTCGTGTTTCAGCAGTTCAACCTGCTGCCGCGCACCAGTGCCCTCGAGAACGTCGAACTGCCCATGCTCTACGCCGGGGTCAAAGCCGCCGAGCGGCGCAGCCGCGCCCAGGAAGCGCTGCTGCGCGTGGGGCTGGCCGAGCGCGCCAGCCACACGCCCGCCGAACTCTCGGGCGGCCAACAGCAGCGGGTGGCTATTGCGCGCGCACTGGTCAACCGGCCACAGCTCATCCTGGCCGACGAACCCACAGGCGCACTCGACACCGCCACCAGTGAAGACATCATGCGGTTGCTGACGGCGCTCAACGCCCAGGGGCTGACCGTGGTGATCGTGACGCACGAGAACGACATTGCCAACTGGGCCAGGCGCAAGCTGGTGTTCCGGGACGGGCAGATCGTGGAAGACGTGCTCCAGCCGCCACGCCCCGAGGCCAAGCCGCAAGCCCACGCATGAACTTGCTCGCCACCCTGCGCATTGCGCTGCGCGCGCTCGCAGCCAACACGCTGCGCTCGATCCTGACCATGCTCGGCATCATCATTGGCGTGGCCGCCGTGATCACCATGATTGCCGTGGGCAGCGGCGCCACCCAGCGCGTGCAAGATCAAATGAAAGGCCTGGGCTCGAACATCATGTTGGTGATCCCCGGCGGCATCACCGCAGGCGGCGTGCGCCTGGGCGCGCAAACCGGCCAGGGCCTGACCGAAGAAGACGCACTGGCCATCGCCCGCGAGGTGCCCGAGGTGCAGGTGGCCGCGCCCAGTTCGCGCACCGCCGCCCAGGTGGTGGCCGGTAACAGCAACTGGAGCACCTCGATTCTGGGCACCAGCAACGACTACCTCGAAGCGCGCGAATGGCCGCTGGCAGACGGGCGCCTGTTCGATGCGGCCGAACTCCAGGGCTCGGCCAAAGTCGCTCTCATCGGCCAGACCGTGGCCCGTGAATTGTTTGGCGATGCCGACCCGCTCGAGCAAGTGATCCGCGTCAAAAAGATTCCGGTGACCGTGATCGGCGTGCTGTCCAAAAAAGGGCAAAACGCCATGGGCCAGGACCAGGACGACGTCGTGCTGGTGCCGATTTCAACCTACCGCAACCGCGTGCAGGGAGGCGCGGGCAGCAAGACCAAACGCGTGGGCTCGATCAGCGTCAAGGTGACTGAAGGCAAGAGCATGAAAGACGCCGAAAACAACATCAAGGACCTGCTGCGCCAGCGCTTCAAGGTGCAGCCCGGCGGCGACGATCCGTTTTCGGTGCGCAACCTGACCGAAATATTGCAAGCCCAGGAAGCCTCAAGCCGCGTCATGACCCTGCTGCTGGCGGCCGTAGCCGGCATCAGCCTGCTCATTGGCGGCATTGGCATCATGAACATCATGCTGGTCAGCGTGACCGAACGCACCCGCGAGATCGGCCTGCGCATGGCCGTTGGCGCCCGCGGCCGCGACATCCTCGCCCAATTTTTGGTTGAAGCCGTCACGCTCTCGCTCATTGGTGGCGCTATAGGTGTGGCTCTGGGGGCGGTTGCCACCTGGGCAGTCGGCCAGTTTGCCGGCTGGCAAGTCAGCATGAGCGTGAACTCGATTGTGCTGGCGGTCGGTTTCTCGGTATTTGTGGGCGTGTTTTTCGGTTTCTACCCGGCGCGGCGTGCCTCCCGCTTGCTGCCGATCCAGGCGCTTCGCTACGAATAAACCTGGCCTTGGATCGAATCAGCGTTCCCGCTGGCGCAGCCCATTTCACTCTTCGGCCGTCTCCTCGCACCTTAGAAAACATGTCCAGCCCAAAAATACCCTTGTCGGAGGCCAGCTATGGTCAGGATGCGCGTCCGGTCGTTAGCGTTTTAATTACGAGCTTCAACCATGAAAAATATATTGGCGAATGCCTCGAAAGTATACTGAGGCAAAAGACCGATTTTCCGGTGGAAATTATCGTCGTAGACGACTGCTCCCCTGACCGCACGGCCGACATACTGACGGCGTACGCCAAAAAGTATTCCGCTATTTTTAAAATAGTGTTGCTCAAGGAAAATCACAGGTCGCGCTGTCTGCCTGTTTACACCTTGGCCTACAAGGCGGCTTCCGGAGAATTTGTCGCAGGTTGCGACGGTGATGATTTCTGGCTGGATCCAGACAAGTTGCAAAAACAGGTGGAGATACTGCGTGCATTTCCCGAATGCGTCTTCAGCTTTCATAATGCAATCAAGATGGGGGAAGATCGAAAGCTGGAAAAGTATTTATGCCTTACTAAAAAAATGGCTCGGGACTTCTCCCAGGAAGAACTTTGGCACTTCACCAGTTGGATTCCCCAACAGTCGATGCTCTACCGGAGATGCTTTCAGGAATTCCCCCCAGAGTTTGACATCGTACCCAACAGGGATAACTTTTTGCCAATTTTTCTCGCGCAGCACGGCAGCGCAAAATTTCAGCCTGATATAAAGCCATCCATCTACCGCATCCACACGGAAAGCTTTTGGTCCAGCAAATCGCTGGCGCAGCAGAATCTGATCACTTTACGCAGCGTATTGATCATAGCGTCCTACCTGCTGCGCATCGGCAAAATCGATGTCGCCAAGCGCTTGATTCTGGCTCGCCTGCTAAGTTCAATAAAAGCATTGCTGGACGTGTAGCTGTTGCCTTGACTTAGACCTCCAATCTACTGTGAGGTGCCTTGACTCTAAACTGAACGCAGCTGTTTCTTTAGCGCGTCGCGGTAACGTTCTAGTTCTGCATCGCTCAAGCATGCGAGCTCTTGCAGCCTCGTTCGTATGGCTTGAACGGCCGCCTTCAGGCTGTCCGAAGTCACATCGGGGCCGAATGAGGACCTGGCCAGCCAGGCACCCCTCGCGCGCAGGCGGGGATATTGCGCCAGCACCAGATCAGCCGGCACCGGCAAGCCCGGGGTGGAGGGCGGGGCAATGCCGCCAATCGTCAGGGGCATTTTGAGCTTTGCAGCTTCAGCCGCCACCATGTCTAGAACTGGGGAGCAAAGCAATTCAAAATGACTCTGAACGCCTAGACTGAGCCGAAGGTCGTTCAATCCGATCATTACCTCGGCAAGTCCGCTGACCTGCATCACCTCCCTTACCCGTACAAGCGCTGGCGCTGTCTCCAGAAGGGCGATGGGCGTGGCTCGCTCGTCAATCACTCTGACAAAGCGGTCCACGTCAAGCGCTGACTCAAAGTACGGCAGCATCAAGAAACGGGCGCCAGCCTCGATGACCTCGTTTATCTCGCGCTGCGTGTTTTGATTCAGGGGATTGAGTCTGGCGAACAGTTTTTTTTTGCCGACCACCGCTGCGAGTCGCTGCAGATCAGCCAGCGTGTGATCTGACAAGCGTGTTCCGAGGCCCTGCTGCCGCTGTACTTTGCCCAAACGCTCGAGGTCGACGCCAACCCGATTGATGTTGCAGTCGTCAGCAAAACCCGCGATTTCAGGCGACTTCGTAATCAGTGTCAGGACAAAACTGTCGCCGTAACAACTTTCCATCATGGCAACAATGGAATCTCGTCTGTATCAGCCGGCAACCTGTGGTTATCAGGGTTTTGATAATCATAAAGCTGCTCTAGAATATTAAGATAGGAACTGATTCCGTCACGTTCATTGAAGAGTTTATGCCATATCCCAGGTGGAAAAATAATCATCACAGGATCTGCGATACTCAGACTAAAAAGCTCCGAGACGCCATGACTGGCCGAATCTTCGCGCCCGTCGTATAGCTGCAGCTTCACCTCCCCTGACAAACCGATTATTCTGTCTGTCTGCGTCGAGTGGCAATGCCAGTCAGTACTGGCATAAGGGTTCAGATCAACAAAGTTGATTTGCCTTATATCAATTCGCTCAAACCAGTCGGAACGAAATACCTCATTCATCAGGCCGCTTCGGGTGACAATATTATTTAGATTTAGAATACTCAGACCTTTTATGGTCGACGTCCTGACACGGACGTTCAATCGGTCACCCATTTGGCCATCTTTGTTTCCCAGCATTATCTCACCTCGCCTTTTTAATCAGGATAAGCGCCCGTCCGATCATGGTGACTTGAGCCACCAACATCCAACCAGACACAATTTGAATTACTATATTCCCGATGTTTCGGGTGACAGTCCGAAAGGATTCCATGGAATGACAATTTAAGTTGTCGTCTTGACTTCCATTGATTCTTCGTCAACATCAAGATCTTTGCTTCGATTGAACAGCGGCACGGCCGCGGCTGAGGAAACATTCCAAAGTGACAAAGATCAATTCAAAACTACGAGCAAGCCTGTAGATAATCAGGCGCCATGCTTCATACAACACACTACAAAAATGTAGGGCGATAATCATCGGCATAAGCGTTCAACGCTTTCCTTGGTATAAAAAGACCAATACGCGCCTCTTGTAGCAAGAATCTTTTCGCCCAGACTCCGAAGAAGCTCTGCGTCGTACAGGGGGTTGATATTCCTGCTCTCCAGGGGTTCGCGTAAGGCCAGAGCATAAGGTGTTATGGCCTGAAGGCTCGATCCGCCTGTACCTACGAGGTCCTCATATCGCAGGATGCGGTTAGCCGGAAGATAACGCTGGTATTGTTCGTAAAACCAGCTTAGAAGACGCAGTTGACGGTCTCTTTTGTCGGGCAGGCACGCCAGCGCCTGCCGAAGTTCTGCGTCAAGCCCTTCCGCCGCAGGCGCATGTCCTCTTTCAACGGGCATGGCGACGCTACTCCATGACGCCAGAACCGAAAGCGGATTTCGGATAATCGCGTAGCAGGGGAAGAAACGAACGAGATCTTTGAGAAGTGCTGTGAATGCAGCGGGATGCTTGATCAGCAAAAGAAATCCGGCATCCAGTTCCTTTTCAATTGCAATCATGCCGAGTGGGGACATGCTTTGGCGCAATCCGGATTCGGTTCGCGCCTCGCCGACGGGATTATCAGGGACGGCACCTGAAACGTTCTTTGAAAGTACTTCCCGCCT
>CAJAOB010000192.1 GCA_903941205.1 uncultured Burkholderiales bacterium
AGGGAGTGAAATGCCTTGGGGCTGCGCGTTTGCTGCTTGCCGCTCGCCGATCTCCGCCCGAGGTGAAGGAAGTGAAATGCCTTGGGGCTGCGCGTTTGCTGCTTGACGCTCCCTAGCCTGCCCCTGACGGGGAGAAAGTGAAATGCCTTGGGAAGGTGCTTTCCCTGCTTGCCGCTCGCTGATCTCCGCCCGAGGGGAAGGGAGTGAAATGCCTTGGGGCTGCGCGTTTGCTGCTTGCCGCTCCCTGCCCTGCCCCTGACGGGGAGAAAGTGAAATGCCTTGGGAATGTGCTTTCGCTGCGTGTCGCTCGCCGTTCTCCCCCCGAGGGGAAGAGATTGAAATACCTTGGGGCTGCGCGTTTGCTGCTGGCTGCTCCCTGCCCGCTGGGGGCGAGAGTGAGAGGCGGGCTTGGCCTTTGCTCCGGTTGGCGTTTTGACTGGCGGGGGCACCTCTGGGGGCGGGCTGGGGTGGCCCGCTGGTGGCGGGGCTGCCCGACGCGGATTGGCTCCCTCCCCCTCTGGGGGAGGGTTGGGGTGGGGGCCGGGCGCCGGAATGGTCACCGCCGCGCGACTCGCCTAACCATTTCCAGAGCTTCAAGTAACCGCTGAACTCGCTTTTCTCGTCGTCAAACTTGGCATGCGCCTGGTCGGCCTGGGCTTGCTTGTCCATGGGGCGGTCGCGCACGTCCTGCACGCTGAGCGCGCTGGCGATCACCATCACTTCGTCCAGTGCCTGGCGGTCGCGCGCTTCCAGAATCATGCGGCCCACGCGCGGGTCCAGCGGCAGCTTGGCCAGGGTGCGGCCGACGGGTGTGAGTTCGTTGTCGTCGTCGACTGCGCCCAATTCGGCCAGCAGCTGGTAGCCGTCGGTGATGGCACGGCGCTGCGGCGGCTCGATGAAGGCGAAGTCTTCGACCGCGCCCAGATGCAGCGCCTTCATGCGCAAAATCACGGCCGCCAGCGAGCTGCGCAAGATTTCGGGGTCGGTGAAGCGCTGACGGCCGATGAAATCCTGCTCGTCATAAAGGCGAATGCAAATGCCGTCGGCCACGCGGCCGCAGCGGCCAGCGCGCTGGTTGGCGGCGGCCTGAGACACCGGCTCGACCAGCAGCTGTTCGACCTTGCTCCTGAAGCTGTAACGCTTGACGCGCGCGGTGCCTGCGTCAATGACGTAGCGGATGCCGGGCACGGTCAGCGAGGTTTCGGCCACATTGGTCGCCAGCACGATGCGCCGGCCCTTATGGCCTTCAAAAATCTGATCTTGCTCGGCCTGGCTCAGGCGCGCAAACAGTGGCAGGACTTCAGCGTTGCGCAGCAGCGGCTGGTGGCTCAGGTGCTTGCGCAGATGGTCGGCAGCTTCGCGAATCTCGCGTTCACCCGGCAAAAACACCAGAATGTCGCCACTGCTGTGCGGGCTGCGCCAGAGTTCGTCGACGCCGTCGGCGATCGCGTCATTGAGGTCGTACTCACGCGATTCTTCGTAGGGCCGGTAGCGCTGCTCGACCGGAAACATGCGCCCGGAGACCATGAT
>CAJAOB010000193.1 GCA_903941205.1 uncultured Burkholderiales bacterium
ATCGAGGGCGTATTTGACGATTGTCAGGACATCGTCAAGGCTGTCTCCAATGATCTGGCCTTCAAGCGCCAATACAAGATCGGTACGGTCAATTCGATCAACTGGGCTCGCTTGCTGGCGCAGGTGGTGTACTACTTCGCCGGCTATTTCCAACTGCCCGAATCCGCCTCTGGTGCCAAGGTCAGCTTCACGGTACCGTCGGGAAATTTCGGGAATGTCTGCGCGGGCCACGTAGCCCGCATGATGGGCTTGCCAGTCGAGTCTTTGGTGGTTGCGACCAACGAGAACGATGTGCTCGACGAGTTCTTCCGCACGGGCGTCTACCGCGTCCGCGTGGGTGCCGATACCCATGAAACGTCCAGCCCGTCCATGGATATTTCCAAGGCCTCCAACTTCGAGCGCTTTGTCTTTGACTTGCTCGGCCGTGATGCGCGGCAGACCGCTGATTTGTTCGGTCGCCAGCTTAATCAGCAAGGTTTTTTTGACCTCAGCGCCCACCCTGCGTTCAAGCAAGCGGCCAGCCGTTATGGTTTTGTCAGTGGCAAGAGTACGCACACTGACCGCTTGAACACCATTCGCGGTACCTTCGAGCGCTTTCACACCGTTATCGATACGCACACAGCCGATGGCGTGAAAGTCGCGCGCGAGCATCTGAGGCCTGGGGTTGCCATGCTGGTGCTGGAAACCGCCTTGCCGATCAAGTTTGCGCAGACGATTGAAGAGGCCTTGGGCCGCCCGCCCGAGCGCCCGGACGGGTTTGAGGGCATCGAGGCGCTTCCCAAGCGTGTCAAGCTCTTGCCGGCAGATGTTGCGCTTGTCAAGGCTTATGTGGTCGAGCATGTGCGTTGAGTCTGGCCATGCCTGGCGCCGACGGTTGCGCGGGTCATGAGAGTCGTCGGCTTTGCCGGGTATTCCGGCTCTGGCAAGACGACGCTGGTAGAGCAATTGATTCCTGCGTTGAAGCTGCGCGGACTGCGTGTCTCTGTTGTCAAGCACGCGCACCACAAGTTTGATATCGACCAGCCCGGGAAAGACACCTGGCGCCACCGTGAAGCGGGCGCCTTCGAGGTGATCGCCGCGTCCAGTCAGCGCCTGGCGCTCATGCGGGAGTTCGAGCAGCCGGCCGAGCTCAGCGTTCATCACCTGATTGCTCACTTGTACACCGGCGTCGACTGGGTGCTCGTCGAGGGTTTCAAGAGCAGTGATCTGCTCAAGATCGAAGTCTGGCGGGCGCCAACGCAGGGCTATTCCGGTATGCCTGCGCGCTACCCCGACGATGATTTTGTGGTGGCTATTGCCACCGACGCGCCTCAAAGTCTGCCCGAACCGACCTTGCGACCCGTGCTCGACTTGAACGACGTTGATGCCGTGGCCGACTATCTGGTCCAGAACCAGGATCGGTTTGAGTACAACGCCGACTATTACCAGCTGTGATCACGACCGCCATGCACCGCCCTTCTACTTTCACTGGTTTGATCCACCCATGACTCCGACCTTGCCGCTGAGCGCCGCTGCCCTGCCTCGGGCGCCCCTGCGACCGCTTGACGAGGCGCTTGCCGAACTCCTGAGCTCTGCTTCGCCGCTGGTCGGGGCGGACAGTGTTTCAACTTTTGACGCGGACGGCCGGGTACTCGCCGTAGACCTGGTATCGAGTCTTGATGTACCGGGTCACGACAACAGTTCAATGGACGGCTACGCCGTCCGTAGCGCTGATTTTTTGCAAACGGACGTGCTGCAAGTAACACAGCGGATTGCAGCAGGCAGCCACGGTCATGCGCTCGAGCCATTGGCTGCGGCGCGCATTTTCACGGGTGCACCCATTCCCCCGGGCGCTGACGCGGTAGTCATGCAGGAAGACACTGAAGCCTTGTCCGATGGTCGGGTGCGTTTGCTGACGCCACCGTCGCCGGGGCAATGGGTACGACGGCGTGGCGAAGACGTGGCGCGGGGTGCGGTTGTATTGCCCCGCGGTGAGCGGCTTTCACCAGCTTCGCTCGGGCTTGCGGCCAGCATCGGCTTTGCCCGTCTCCAAGTGAGCCGCCCCGTGCGGGTCGCGCTTTTTTCAACCGGGGACGAACTGGTTATGCCTGGCGATGTGGCGCCTGCCGACATGCCTGTGGGCGCGATCTACAACTCCAATCGCTTCTTCTTGCGTGCTCTGTTGATGCGGCTGGGCTGCCAGGTGACAGACATGGGCATCGTGCCCGACCGCCTTGACGCGACCGTACAGTCACTGGCCGAAGCGTCCGCGCAGCATGATCTTATTTTGACCAGCGGCGGGGTTTCGGTTGGTGAAGAGGACCACATCAAGCCTGCGGTGCAGGCCCTCGGCGAGCTCACGCTGTGGCAGTTGGCGATCAAGCCGGGCAAGCCGTTTGCTTACGGCCGGATCCAGTCCGCCTCGACGGCGCCACGGGCGCATTTCATTGGCCTGCCGGGTAATCCGGTGTCCAGTTTTGTAACATTCATGCTTCTGGTTCGGCCGTTTTTACTCAGGCTGCAAGGTGCCACCGAACTCGCCCCGCAGGCCCTGCCAGCGGTTGCGCGTTTCAGCTGGCCAAAGGCCGACAAGCGGCGCGAATTCTTGCGTGTGAGGCGTTTGCCCAGCGGTGGCCTGGAGCTCTATGCGAACCAAAGCTCGGGCGTACTGACCTCGGCCGTCTGGGGCGACGGTCTGGTCGACAATCCGCCGGGCCAGACCATCGGGCCGGGTGATGTGGTGCGCTACCTGCCTTTTGCTTCGCTGCTCTGCTGAGCGGTCTGCCTCGAGTTGTTGAGCCTCACCGAGTTCTTTCCATGAAAGTCACCATCAAGTATTTCGCCTCCATTCGAGAGGCGCTGGGCAAGGGCGGTGAGCAGCGCGACACGGCTGCCGCCACACTCGCCGATTTGCGCGACGAGTTACTGGCGCTCAGTCCCGCCCATGCGCTGGCATTGGCACGCGGCAAGCCGGTTCGCATGGCGCTTGACCAGCGCATGAGCGACGAGTCGGCGCTCTTGCGCGAAGGCTGCGAAGTGGCATTTTTCCCCCCTGTTACGGGGGGCTGACATGGTGCCTCGCGTTTCGATTCAGACCGAAGACTTTGACCTGTCAGCCGAAATTGCTGACCTGAGGCAAAGCAACCAACGCGTGGGCGCCGTGTGCAGCTTTGTAGGGACCGTGCGGGATCGCAACGATGGCGATCAGGTTGCCAGTCTGGAACTCGAGCACTATCCGGGTATGACGGAAAAGGCTATCGAGACCATGATTGATGCGGCCGTGTCACGCTTTGATATTTACGGTGCCCGGGTGATTCACCGCGTTGGCTTGCTACAGCCGCTGGACCAGATCGTCCTCGTCGTTGTGACTTCGGCGCATCGTGGCGAGAGTTTTCAGGCTTGCGAGTTCCTGATGGACTACCTCAAGACGCAAGCGCCGTTTTGGAAAAAAGAGCAAACGCCAAGCGGCGCGCGCTGGGTAGATGCCCGTGTCAGCGACGACGCAGCCTTGGCCCGATGGGGCTTGATGATTTCTAACAGCTAAAAGTCGCCGTTCTTTGCGCCTGATTCGGTGGAATTGGCTTGAAAGTCTTCCGATGCAAGCAATGGATTCAAGCGCGGCGAGGCGAAATCTTGGGGCGACGAAACAGGGCGGGAAAGGCGAAATCAGCTTTCGCCGGTACCTCCGGATTCAGTTGGATGCACCAGGGGTGGCATGTGCATGAGATCCCAACTGTAAATCGCGGCGAGTGCCCACAGCCATTTCAGCGGCCCGTCAGCGCTTACTTTCGAACGGAGACCCACTCAGGCGGGCCCCGGCTTTGATCCCTTTTTTTGCGAACCATCCCTGGTTCATTTCGAGTACGAAGCGGACCGGCTGTTTCGAGCAATGAGGATTGGTTGTTTGCGGTTTCATGTCCGCGAGGTTGACGATGGTTCCGTCGTCAGCCAAGAAGGCCGCAGTGAGCGGCAACAATGTGTTCTTCATCCAGAAGCATTGTTGCGAGCTTTGCTCAAATACGAAGAGCATGCCTTCGTTTTGAGGCATCTCCGCTCGGAACATCAAGCCTATCTGTCGCTGCTCTGGCGTTACCGCCAACTTGGCGGTGATCTGATGCATGCCGGCACTGATCGTGGCGTGGGGCAGATTCAGTTGCGGAGCGTCTTGGGCTATCAGCGCTCCCGAACCAAGCAGACTTAGAGTAATCATCAGCGCTTTCAGGGCCGCATGAGCGAAAAATAGTCTATTTATCATCATCGACTCATGATATCCGTGATGCGCGCGCCTGACTTGCCGCTTGAGCCATCACCTTCAGGATTTCGGTCTCAAATGCCACGCCAAGACGAACACCCGATTTGGGGGCTGTCAAGAAATTGGACAAAAAAATGCCCGCATGATGCGGGCATTTTGGGGGAAGGCTAAGAATTACTTCTTGGCTTCAGCTTTCTTTTCATCTTTCTTTTCAGCTTTCTTTTCAGCTTTCTTTTCAGCTTTTGCAGCGGCAGCAGATGCAGCAGGCTTTGCTGGCGCAGCAGCTTTTGCAGCGGAAGCAGCAGCAGCAGGCTTTGCAGCAGGAGCTGCAGGGGCTTGTGCGAATGCTGAAGCAGCAAACAGACCAGAGATCATGACGGCGAGAATCTTGCTCATTTGGAATTTCCTAGTAACGTTATTGGAAAAAAGCCCGTCAAAAAAAAGGCGGACCATCAGATAACGGTAGTCCACGCAAATGGTTGACAGATGAGATGATCTTTTTTTTTGAAGTTCAAACATTCGTTCTTTTGAACTATTTATTTCTGCTGCATAGATCGAAAATATAAATTTTTTAGGCCGTGACGTTCAGAGGAAGACCCGTCGCGAGGCTGGAGGGACCCCAAAACGTCTGACTTGAGTCTCTGGCCTGGGCTCTTCGGCAGCATCGCCTGCGCCGGACAAAGCCACTTTTTCGCGCCAGTTTGTAAACCGCCAAAACGCATGAAGATAAGCGCGGCAACCTTAAGAATTTCGTGTCGTGTTCTTGCCACCCTCGCTCGCGGCCAATGGCCTCGGCGGTACGGCTAGCGGCAGGGCTCGCTAGAATGAATTCCATGGCTACGAAATCTCCAAAAGTTCCCGCCCCCGCGAAACTCCCTCTTGCTCAACCCCTCAAGCCCGAAGGCCCTAACGGGGGGGATTCGGTAGTGCTGGAGCGTCGCACCCAAAAGGTCAAGCCGCCCCAGATGTACCAGGTGGTGCTGCTCAACGATGACTACACCCCCATGGAATTTGTGGTCGTCGTGATCCAGGAGTTCTTCAACAAAGACCGCGAGACCGCCACCCAGATCATGCTCAAGATCCATCTCGATGGAAAAGGTGTCTGCGGCGTTTTTTCCAAAGACGTTGCAGCCACCAAGGTGGATCAGGTCACGGAGGCTTCCCGCAAGAACGGTCATCCCCTGCAATGTGTCAGTGAGCCTGTTGAATTATGAAGATCGCCCCAATCTGCGGGTCAGCTGTTTTTAAAATTTGCGTAGCAAGCCGAAAGGAAAGTCAATGATTGCCCAGGAATTAGAAGTGAGCTTGCACATGGCCTTTGTCGAGGCCAGGCAACAACGTCACGAGTTCATCACCGTGGAGCACCTGTTGCTTGCCTTGCTCGATAACCCCAGCGCGGCCGAAGTGCTCCGTGCGTGTTCGGCGAATGTGGATGATTTGCGAAAGTCACTTGCCAATTTCATCAAGGACAACACCCCGCAGGTTGCAGGCAGTGATGACGTGGATACCCAGCCGACGCTCGGTTTTCAGCGTGTCATCCAGCGCGCCATCATGCATGTGCAGTCCACCGGAAACGGCAAAAAGGAAGTGACCGGCGCCAACGTGCTTGTGGCCATCTTTGGCGAGAAAGACTCGCACGCCGTGTACTACCTCCATCAGCAGGGCGTCACGCGCCTGGACGTCGTGAACTTCATCGCGCACGGCATCAAGAAGAGTGATCCGCCAGAGCCCACCAAGGCCGGTGAGAGTGCGGCTGAGAATGAGGAAAGTCCTGAAAAGACAGAAAAGGCTTCGCCGCTGGAGCAGTTCACCCAGAACCTGAATCAGCTCGCCAAGGAAGGCAAGATTGATCCGCTGATCGGCCGCGACTATGAAGTCGAACGCGTGATCCAGATTCTGTGCCGCCGCCGAAAAAACAACCCCTTGCTGGTTGGCGAGGCCGGTGTGGGCAAGACAGCCATCGCCGAGGGCTTGGCATGGCGCATCACCCAAAAGGATGTGCCTGAAATCCTGGCCGAGGCGCAGGTCTACTCGCTTGACATGGGCGCCTTGCTGGCCGGCACGAAATACCGCGGCGACTTCGAGCAGCGTCTGAAGGGTGTTCTCAAGGCGCTCAAGGACAAGCCCAATGGCATTTTGTTCATTGACGAAATCCACACGCTGATCGGTGCGGGTGCAGCTTCTGGCGGCACGCTCGACGCATCGAACTTGCTAAAGCCAGCGCTCAGCTCCGGCCAGCTCAAGTGCATTGGCGCTACCACCTTCACCGAATACCGCGGCATCTTTGAAAAAGACGCAGCGCTGTCACGGCGCTTTCAGAAAGTTGATGTGGTCGAGCCCACGGTGCAGGAAACGGTCGAAATCCTCAAAGGCCTGAAGTCGCGCTTTGAAGAGCATCACGGCGTCAAGTACGCGGTGGCGGCCCTGCAGGCTGCGGCCGAGCTCAGCGCCAAGTACATTAACGACCGTCACCTGCCCGATAAGGCCATTGACGTGATCGACGAGGCGGGTGCAGCGCAGCGGATTTTGCCGGTCTCCAAGCGCAAGAAAACCATCACCAAAGCCGAGGTGGAAGAAATCGTGGCCAAGATCGCGCGCATTCCGCCCGCGAACGTCTCCAACGACGACCGTGGCAAGCTCAAAACGCTGGAACGCGACCTCAAGAGCGTGGTGTTCGGGCAGGACAAGGCGCTCGACGTGCTGGCTTCGGCTGTGAAGATGGCGCGTTCCGGCTTGGGCAAGGGCGACAAGCCGATTGGCTCCTTCCTGTTCTCCGGCCCCACGGGCGTTGGCAAGACCGAAGCAGCCAAGCAGTTGGCTTACATCATGGGCATCGACCTGATCCGCTTTGACATGTCCGAGTACATGGAGCGCCATGCCGTGAGCCGCCTGATCGGAGCGCCCCCGGGCTATGTCGGATTTGACCAGGGGCGGCTTGCTGACCGAAGCCGTGACCAAGAAGCCGCATTGCGTGCTGCTGCTCGACGAGATCGAAAAAGCCCATCCGGATATCTTCAATGTGCTGTTGCAGGTCATGGACCACGGCACGTTGACGGACAACAACGGGCGCAAGGCAGATTTTCGCAACGTCATCATCATCATGACGACGAATGCGGGCGCCGAGACCATGAACAAGGCGACCATTGGCTTCACGAATCCGCGTGAGGCGGGTGACGAGATGGCCGATATCAAGCGACTGTTCACGCCGGAGTTCCGTAACCGCCTTGATGCGACCGTGAGCTTCAAGGCGCTTGATGAAACCGTCATCCTTCGGGTGGTCGACAAGTTCTTGCTGCAACTCGAAACCCAGCTGGCCGAAAAGAAGGTCGAAGTCACTTTCACCGATGCGTTGCGCAAGTACCTTGGCAAGAAGGGCTTTGATCCTCTGATGGGCGCCCGTCCGATGCAGCGTCTGATTCAAGACACGATCCGGCGTGCGCTGGCAGACGAGCTGCTGTTTGGTCGCCTGATTGACGGTGGACGCTTGACGGTGGACATGGTTGTCACGACCGACGACAAGGGCGTGGAAACCGGCGAAGTCAAGCTCGATATCCTGCCGCTGCCCAAGAA